>NZ_JAAGPC010000090.1:0-36671 GCF_017104595.1 Burkholderia sp. Tr-20390
GCCGGGCAGCAGCGCGCCGGTGTCGGGCGTGGCGGCGTGAGCGGGGCGCGCGGCGGCGAGCAGCGCGGTGCCGGCCGCGAGGCCGAGTGTCTTGAGCGCGCCTCGGCGTGCATGCCGGTCGGACATGGCTTATCTCCCGGAATCGTTTTTGTGGGGGGCGTGTCGCGTTGCCGTGCGGCGATTCGGCGTCGCGAATGCGTAGCCAGTCTAGCGGCCCGTGCTCGATACGGAAAATCGCGATATCGGATGGGAGGTATTCGAGCGTCTGATGATTGGGCGGGAGGGCGGGGGCGGTGCGAACGGTGCGGCGACCGTCGGGGCGAGCGTTGCATCCGACCTTCTTCGCAGCGCCGGGTCGTCGGAAGCATCCAGCGGACGGTTCCGGTTGCGGTCGACGAATTGACCTGATTATTGATATGGATGACTGATTATAAGGCGAGGGGAGAAAATGATCGGCTTGTATAATCGCCCCACGAATGTGATGCAGGTTTGCGAGTGGGCCGCCGCTTGCCGGCCAGCCCACGCCCGCATCAGCCCATCAGCCCATCAGAACGACACCGTCGTCGTCAGCGTGACGAGCCGCGGCTCGCCGACCGCGATGATCAGGTTGTTGTTGCTCGACGGGTAGTAGGTCTTGTCGAGCAGGTTCTTCACGTTGAGCTGGAAGCGCGTCGGGAACTTGCCGATCGTCGTTTCGTAGGCGGCAAATGCGTCGACGGTCACATAGCCGGGCAGCGTGAAGCTGTTTGCAGTGTCGCCGGAGCGCGCACCGACCAGACGTGCGCCGCCGCCGAAGCGCCAGCGGCCGGGCAGGTTCGCGATCGCCGTGTCGTATACCGCGAAGAGGCTGCCCGTATGGCGCGCAACGTTGGTTAGCGGCGTGTTGCTGTCGCGATCGCTCGCATTCGTGTACGCATAGCTGCCGATCACGCTCAGGTGGCGCGTGATCTGCCCCGCGACGTCGAGCTCGATCCCGCGCGAGCGCGCGGTGCCGATCGTCGACGTCAGATCGCCCACCGTGACCGCGACGTTGCGCTTGTCGATCTGGTAGACCGCGAGCGTGCCGGTGATTGCCGGCTTCAGGCTGAACTTCAGCCCGGCTTCGAGCACGCGGCCGTATTCCGGTGCGAGCGGCGCCGCGACGTTCGTGGCGACGTTCGGCTTGAACGAGCGGCTGACGTTCGCGTAGGCGGTCAGCGCCGGCGTGAGCGCATAGGCGAGCCCGAACTGCGGCAGCCACACGCTGCCGCGTGAACGGTCGGCGAACACGAACGGCCGCCCCATCCCCGATTCCTGCTGCCAGTTTTCCCAGCGCAGCCCGCCCACCGCGGTGAGCCGGTCGGTGAGCTTCACCGAGTCCTGCACGATCGTCGAATACGCATGCACCACTGAGCGCGAATCGCTTTGCTTCGGGTTGGGTATGCCGCCCGGCGCGAGCAGGTCGTACACGGGATCGTAGAGATTGAAGCCCTTCGTCGCCTTGCCGCGGATCGTGTCGCCGCGGAAGCTGCGCTGCCGCTCGTATTCGCCGCCGATGTAGATCGCGTGATTCATGCCGGCGAGCGTCACGTTGCCGAGCAGGCCGAGCGTCGCGATCTGGTCGGAATCGTTGCGCCCGAGGTTCGCATCGGACGAGCGCGTCAGTGCGCCGGTGGTGCTGTTGAACGCGGTTGCGCGGGTAATGTACTGATCGTAGCGATCGCGGCCCCAGCCGTAGGTTGCACGCACGCGCCACGCATCGGAGAAGCGGTGCTCGACGCGCGCACGCAGCGTTTCCTGGATGCCGGTGCTCTGCGACCACGCTTCCTCGTAGCGGCGATAGCGGAGCGCATCGTCGAGCTGGCCGTTCACGAGCACCGTGCCGCGATCGAACGGCGTCGTGTAGTCGACGTACTGGTAGCTGACGTCGATCGACGTGTTCGCGTCGTGCCACGACAGCGCGGGCGCGATCAGCGCATCGCGCTGGCGGCCGAAGCTGCGCCAGTAGCGGCTCGTGTCGTACTGGCCGGTCAGCCGGAACGCGAGCGTGCCGCCCGCGACCTGGCCCGGCTTGCCGAGCGGGCCCGTGAGATCGAACGTCGCACTGCTGCCGCCGTGGCTCGTACGCGAGGCCGAGATCGAGCCGCCGAAGGCGTCTTCCGGCTTGCGCGTGACGAGGTTGATCACGCCGCCCGGATCCTGCATCCCGTAGAGCAGCGACGCCGGCCCCTTCAGCACTTCGACGCGGTCGATCGTCGCCAGGTAGCTGTGCAGCACCGGCGTGCGCACGCCGTCGACGAGCACGGAGCCGTCGTTGTTCGACCCGAAGCCGCGTTTGATGAACGCGTCGCGCGTGCCGCCTAGGGTGTTCGTTTGCGTGACGCCGCTGATGTTGCCGAGCACGTCGTCGAGCGAGCGCGCCTGCTGGTCCTGCATCACACTGCTGCTGACCATCGCGACCGATTGCGGAATCTCCTTGATCGAACGGTTGTCGCCGCCCGCGATGCTCGTGGTGCGCGGCTGATAGCCGACCGTCGGATCGGCGGTTGCCGATGCGCTGACGCTGATCGCCGGGAGTTCGCGCGCGGCCGGCGGCGCGGGTGTGGAAGCGGAAGCAGGGGCGGCGGATTCGGCGTCGGCGCGTTCTGCGGCGGACGCATGCGTGCCGCTCGCGACGCACAGGGTGATCAGGGCAGGCAGGCTCGTGCGCCACGGACGCAGGGTCCGGGCACGGCGGAGTGTTCGGCGGGATGGCATGAATCGATGCAGGACGGAGTGCTAAGGATCGGGGCGCGGGCCGCGGCGTTTCGCCATGGCCAGGACGCGAATAATATATGTAATGAGAATCATTTGCAATTGTAATGAAATGATCCGCGCCACGGGGGCCTTGGTTGCCGGGCCGTCGGCCGTCTGCTACCGTAGCGACCAAAATCAGACGCAGTGAAATTCAATGAGAGAGCCGGGGGCCGCACCATGTCACCTTCCTGTCACGTCGCGTTCAGCGCGACGCTGCGCACCGCACACGACCATGCGGGTGGAGAAGTGATCGCAGCCGTGTTCCGCCATTCGAACGATTAAAGCAACGGAAGCGAATTCGTCCGGCGCAAGCGCCGGGCTTCAATTACTTCAACCACCACGCTAGACGGGAGACCACCCATGAAAAAGATTTCCGCGCCGTTCGCGGCGGCCGCGCTTGCGGCATGCACGATGCTGGCGGGCGTTTACCAGAATGCCTGCGCAGCATCGGACACCGAGCCCGCGATCGACGCACATTACGGCGCCGTGATCGAGGCGTACACGCAGGACATGGCCGCCGCGAAGACGAAGTACGACGGCAAGCGGCTCGTGTTCGTCGGCGCCGTGATCCGGATGGGCAGCGATCCGGGCGGCACCTATTTCGGCGCGCTGACGAAGGACGGCGAGCAGTTCGACACGCATTTCGACGTGGCCGACCAGGATGCGCTGAAGCCGAAATTCCCCGGCGGCGAGATCAAGCCGTTCGTCACGTCGGCGGCGTTCCGCTTCAGCTGCGTGAACGAAGGCTATATCGATGCGCCGGTGCTGCCGGGGTTGAAGCTCTCGCACTGCAAGCTCGCCAACTGACCTGCGCCGGCGCGGTGTCCGGCGTTCAGAACTTCTGCTGGATGCCGGCCATCACGCCGAGCTGGTTCATCCCGGTCCCGACCGTCCCGCCGGCGGCGACCGCGTTTGCCGCCAGCGTGCTGTTGAACATGTAGCCCACCGACGTATAGACGGTCGTCCGCTTCGACAGGAAATAGTTCGCGCGGCCGACGAGCAGCGTGGCATTCGTGCCGCCTTCGCTGTTTTCGCGGCGTTGCAGGTAGCGTACGCCCTGCAGGTCGAGCGCGAGGTAGGGCGTCGCATAGTACGTGCCGCCGGCGAACACGATATCGGCCTGCAGGTGTTCGGCCGCCGCGAGGTTGCGGCGGATCCACCCGGCGCCCAGTTTCGCCGGGCCGATCTTCACGTAGCCGGCGACGATGTCGCGCGTGTCGGTGTACGCCGGATTGTTCAGCGGCGCTAGCGCGCCGCCGCCGCCGCGCATCACGTCGTGCGACGCGGCGAGCCCGAAGTTGCTCGCGTCATACGCGAGCATCGCCGTGTACTGGCGGCAGGCGACGATGTCGCCTGGCACCTGCCCGGCACAGCCCGTCGCCGACGGCCCTGCCGGGCCGGCCGCGTCGCGGCCGAAGCTGTAGGTGGCGCCGAGCGTCACGCCGTGGAACGTGCCCTTGTAGCCGATCGCATTGTCGCTGCGCGCGTTCGGCAGATAGGAATCGAAATCCGCCATCGAGTGAATCGACGGGCCGATCACGTCCGCATTGGTCAGCACGATCATCGACATGTTCATCTGGCGGCCGAGGGTCAGCGCGCCGAACGGACCGTTCACGCCGACGTTCGCCTGTCGCCCGAACAGGCGCCCGCCGTAGTTCAGTGCGCCGGTGCCGGGCTGGAAACCGTTTTCGAGCACGAAGAAGGCCTGGTAGCCGCCGCCGAGATCCTCCGTGCCTCGCAGCCCCCACCGTGACGGCACCTCGCCGGTCAGCGTCGGCATGCCCGTGAACGATCCGCCGTGCGCGGCGTTGTTGTAGTAGGACACGCCGGTATCGATGATCCCGTACAGCGTGACGCTGCTTTGTGCGCAGGCCGGTCCGGCCAGTGCCATTGCCGTCGCGAGTGCGACGCCCAGTTTCGTTTTCATGGCTGTCTCCAAACAGTATGTAGCTATGCTTATCGATTTTTATAGTGACCCGGACCTGTCCGGGATGCCGACGCGTATCGGCAAGACTGCGGGCGTCGCGTGTTACGACATCGCCGGGTCGTGTTGCCGGCGCGGCGCCGTGGCACGCGAGCCCGCCATGACGACGGCGATTGCCGCACCGGCCATCGGCACGAGGAACGCGAGATAGAGATGGGACACGGACCAGCCGTCGTCCAGCAGTGCACCGACCGTCATCGGCGACAGGATCGCGCCGAGGCGGCCGACGCCGACCGCAAGGCCGATGCCGGTCGTGCGGATTTCGGCGGGATAGGGTGTCGGCGACAGCGCATACATGCCGGCCACGCACGCATTGATCACGGCGCCGAGGAACACCGCGACGGTCATCCCGATGCCGAGCGAGCCCGTGTTCGCGCCGAACACGACCATCAGCGCGCCGCCGAGCAGCAGGGTCGCGCCTAACAGGTTGCGCAGGCCGAAGCGCGTCGACAGCAGGCTGAAGAGCGAGGCGCCCGCAATGCCGCCAAGGTTGAGCAGGACGCCGCCGGTGACGCCCTGCGATGCCGACAGCCCGGCCTGGACCAGCAGCTTCGGCGTCCAGCTCACGACGAAATAGAAGCTGCCCATCACGAGGAAGAACGCGATCCACAACGCGATCGTGCGGCGCGCGAGCGGTGCGCGCAGCACGGCCGTCCAGCTCGACGCGGGGCTTGCGGTGTCGATCGACGAGGCCGCGGCCGGCAGCGCGTCGATCGGTGCGCGCTTCATCCTCGCGAGGATGCGGTTGATTTTCTGCAGCGCGTGGTCCGGACGCCTCGCCAGCAGGAAATCGAGCGATTCCGGCAGCAGCGCGAGCACCATCGGGATCGCCAGCAAGGTCAGGATGCCGCCGAACGCGAACACGCTACGCCATCCCCACGTCGACAGCAGGTAGCCGGCGATGACGCCGCCGGCGGTGGCGCCGATCGCGTAGCCGGTCGACTGCATGCCGATCGCGGCGCTGCGCCATTTGTTCGATGCGTACTCGCCGCTGATCACGGTCAGGCTCGCCAGCATGCCGCCGATGCCGAGCCCCGTGTATGCACGCGCGACGGCGAGTTGCAGCGTGCTGTGCGTGGCCGCGCAGGCGAGCATCCCGGTCGAGATCACGGCGAGGCAGAGCAGGATGATGCGGCGGCGGCCGACGCGGTCGGCCAGCGGCGCGATCAGCACCGAGCCGATGCCCATGCCGGCCAGCCCGGCACTCAGCAGCAGGCCGATTTCCTTGCCGCTCAGTTTCCATTCGGCCGCCAGGTGCGGTGCGGCAAACGCGACGGCCAGCACATCGAAGCCATCGAGCATGTTCAGCACGACGCAGGCCGTGACCGCCATCGTCTGGAACGCGCTCATCGGGGATTCGTCGATCGTATTGCGGATATTTGCGCTCACGTCAAAGACCCTTCATAAAATAGTATGACTAATCAAATGGAATGGCATTGAAGCCGGGTAGCGAATGGGACGAAAGCGAATGCGTGGGTTGACGGGCATCCCCCGGGAACACCCGCTGCGGCCGGCAGGCGCCGCTAGTGCGCCGGCAAGATGCTTACGCGGGTTCGGGTTGCAGCAGCAGCCGCTCGATCACGCGCCGCGCACGATTGGGGCCCGCGTCGACGTGAATGTCGAGCTGGCGACCGTCCGGAAAGCGCAACTGATTCCGGTATTGCGCTTCGATCACGGCCTTGTCCTCGTCGAACGTCGCCGCGGATTGCTCGATGACCGTTTGCGCGATGCGCTCGACGTCGTGCTGCGGATTGGTCGCGACGGTCCAGAAGTAGTGCGTCGTCGTTTCCGTCTCGGGCGTGATGCCGTGGAAGCCGCGCATGTGAAGGCCGCCGCGTGCCGGATCGTGCAGGTCGCCGGTGCCGGCGTCGATCGCGCCGGTCCAGATCCGGATGTGCGACACGTGGAACTCGATTTCCTGCCAGCGATCGACGCGGGCCGCGAACGGCCATGCGGCGGTGTAGGTCGGCGGCGGGACGGAATCCGGCATCCGGCGCACCAGCGTCACCGTGTCGCCGTCGCTGCTGACGCGGGTTTCCGCGCCCATGTGCAGCGGCGCGTTGCCGCCGATCGTTTTCAGATGGACATAGCCGAGGTGGCTCAGGTCCATCAGGTTGTCATGAATCAGTTGATACGGCGCGTCGTAATGGTACTGGCCGCCGCCGAACCGGTATTGCGGATCCGTATGGAATGTGTAGCGCGGCGGCGCGCAGGTCGGTCGAGCGTGCGCGTCGGCACCGATCCAGATCCACACGATCGCGTCCTGCTCCTGCACCGGATACGACGACACGCACGCCTTGGCCGGTATCCGGTCCTGCCCGGGAATCTCCACGCATGCGCCGCCGCGGTCGAACAACAGGCCGTGATAGCCGCAGCGCAGGCCGCGCGCTTCGAGCGAGCCGCACGACAGCGGCAACGACTTGTGGCAGCAGCGATCCTCCAGCGCACCGACTTCCCCGGACGGCAACCGGAACAGGACGACCGGATGGCCGAGCAGCGTGCGGGCGACGGGTTTGTCCGTCAGTTCGGATGACAGTGCGGCGACCCACCATCGGTCGACCGGGAATTTAGCAGTATTGATTGATGGCCGGGCAGGTTGCGCCATTGATCGTCTCCATTGTGGTGGTGGGCCGCCTCGAGTCGGGCGTGTCCGTCTACAGGTCGAGTACCAGCAGGTCGGTTCGCGCTCGCGAGCAGCAGGGCATGAACTGGTCGCCGGCGGCTTTTTCCTCGTCGGTCAGATACGCATCGCGGTGATCGGGCTCGCCTTGCAGCACGCGTGTCAGGCACGTGCCGCAGACGCCTTGCTCGCACGACGTCAGCACGTCGACGCCGTTGGCCGCCAGTGCGGCGATGACGGTGCATTCGGCCGGCACGTCGATCACCTGGCCGCTGCTCGCGATCCGGACCTGGAACGCGCGATCCGCGCCGGACGCGGCCACCGCGCCGCCGAAGAACTCGTAGTGCAGTCGCGCTTCCGCCCAGCCGCGCTCGCGCGCGGCGTTCAACACCGCATCCATGAAGCCGCGCGGCCCGCATACGTACAGGTGCGTACCTTCTGGCGCCCCGGCGAGCACGGCGGCCAGGTCGAAGCGTTGCTCGGGCGCGCCGTCGTCGACGTGGAAGCGGGCACGATCACGGAACCCGGCCGCGTTGATCCGCTCGACGAAGGCCATACGGTCGGCCGAGCGCGCGCAGTAATGCATGTCGAACGCGACACCGGACGAGAACAACCGTTCCGCCATGCTGAGGATCGGCGTGACGCCGATCCCGCCTGCGAGCAGCAGGTGGTGCGGCGCGTCGGGGGCGAGCGGAAACTGATTGCGCGGCACGCCGATCCGCACGGTATCGCCTTGCCGGACTGCATCATGAATGGTGCGCGACCCGCCGCGACCGTCGGCATCGCGCAGCACGGCGATCTGATAGCGATCGCCGTGCTCCGGGTGGCTGCACAGCGAATACTGGCGCACGAGGCCGCCCGGCAGATGCACGTCGATATGGGCGCCGGCGTCGAAGCGCGGCAGCGGCGAGCCGTCATCGCTGACGAATTCGAAGCCGCAGATGTCGCGTGCTTCCTGCCACTTGCGGGCCACGCGGACCGTCAGCGTCGCGGTACTCATGACGCCTCCCTGACCTGCGCGACCGGAATCACGGGCCGCGACGGGCTCGACGCCTGCTCGTCGGCGAGCAGCCGCTCGATCACCTTGCGCGACAGCACGCCGCCGGCGTCGATGTTGAGCTTGAGCAGCTTGCGATCGGGCCACTTCTCCAGGTTGAGCTGCTGGCGCTCGAGCATCTCGAGATCCTCGGCGAAGATCTTGCCCTGGCCTGCGCGGATCTCGGCGGTCAGGGCGTGATCGTCAGGCCGGAAGTTGCGCGCCATTCCCCAGAAGTACCAGATCGAGGTGTCCGTCTCGGGCGTGATGAAATCGACGACGATCGACGACGCCTTCAGGTCGGCCGGCGCGTCGTAGCCGCCGTGGCCCGCATGCGCGACACCCACTTCGATCATCACGTGGCTCGGCGGCGTGAAGCGGCAGATCTGCCAGCGGTCCACCGGCACGTCGTCGGCCAACCCGTTGCCGCGCAACGCCATCTGCCAGAACGGCGGCGGCATCACGTTCTCCATGAAGCGGCTCGTGACGACTTCGTCGCCGTGGCTGGTGGTCTTCGGCGGCGCTTCGTCGATTTCCTTCTGGCCGATGCTCGACGCATGCACGTAGGTTTCGTGCGTGAGATCCATCAGGTTGTCGATCATCAGCCGGTAGTCGCAGCGGATGTGGTACAGGCCGCCGCCGTGGGCCCAGGCCGGATCCTCGGCCCACGCCAGCACGGGCAGTTTCGCGGGATCGGCTGCCGACGCATCGCCCGGCCAGACCCAGATGAATCCATATCGCTCGATCACCGGGAAGCTGCGAATCGGCGGGAAGCCGCCGACACGCTGGCCCGGCATGCCGGCCGCCTTGCCGTTGCAGCCCATTTCCAGCCCGTGATAGCCGCACACGAGCACGCCGTCGCGCACGAATCCCAGCGACAGCGGTGCACCGCGGTGCGGGCAGAAGTCCTCCAGCGCGGCGACCTGGCCCTCCGCCGCGCGATAAAACACCATCGACTCGTTGCAGATCTGGCGGCCCAGCGGCTTGCCGTCGATTTCATCGGGCGTGCACGCCACGTACCAAGCATTCTTGAGAAACACGTTCGTCGTCTCCTTCAGGTCGATGCCGCCGGTACGCGGCATCTCTTCATTCCGTGTACTGAATGAGATTCAGTGTACTCATCGAGATTGGCTGGAGCAAGGCGGGCGGTATACTGGTTTTCCCGGGAAATGGCGCGAGGCAGCGCCATGCCGTCGGCGCGTGCAACCGGCATGCGCCGTTTATGTCATCGACTCATTCATGGAAAAAACGAATCCCGCCGACCTGCCGGTTTTCCCGCTCGATCTGTACGACGAACCCGGGCACCTGATCCGGCGCGCACACCAGATCGCGGTTGCGATGTTCTACGAGAAGCTGGGCCGGGACGTGACGCCGGTGCAGTACGCGGTCCTGCGGATGCTGTACGAGTGCCCGGGGCTCGATCAGGTGACGCTCGCGCAGCGGGTCGCGCTCGACACGTCGACGACTGCCGATCTCGCGGTCCGGCTCGAAGCGAAAGGATTGATCGTGCGCGAAGTGCTGCCGCGGCGTCAGCGCCGCTTGCTGCTGACACCGGCGGGCGTCGAACTGCTTACGCACCTGATTCCGTCGGTGAAGGAACTGCGCGCCGGCCTGTTCGACGGGATGGGGGAGGACGATTCGCAGGAACTGGTGCGCCTGTTGCGCAAGTTCGTCCATTTGAACAACGAGCAGAGCCGCGCGCCGCTGCGCGTCGGCGACGAGTCGTAACGCCCTCGACGCCCAGCAGCGGCGGGGAAGCGGCGGGCGCGCTGCCCGCCGTGCGTCACCCGCGCGTGCTGTCGCCTTCCAGCCGCCGCACGGCTTCCGCCACTTCGTTCCTGAAGCGCACGAGCGCCGCCTGTTCCGGCGCCGGCGGCTGCACGGCCGCCCACAGCATGTCGACGAGCTGCGTGGCCGTCGTTTCCGTATCGAGCTTGCGGTGCCCGAGGATCGCATCCCATAGCACGTGCTCGATCGGCCCGAACACCATCGAGCGCAGCAGGCTCAGCGGCAGGTCGGTGCGCACCTGCCCGGCCGCCTGGCCGCGCGCGAGCACGTCCATCAGCGGCGCGGTGTAGCGGCGCTGCAGCGCGGTGAGCTCGTCGCTCAGCGCATGCTGTTTCGCGCGGCCTTCCGACAGCACCAGCGCGCACAGGCCCGTGCCGTTCACCAGCATCAGCCGCAGGTGGGTGCGCACGATGAACGCGAACTGCTGCCGGACCGATGCGTCCTGCGGCATCCCTGCCTCGAATGCGGCGATGTTTTCGTCGTACCAATCCGCGATGACGCGCGCGCACAGCTCGCGCTTGCCGCGGAAATAGCTGAACACCGTCGCTTCCGACACGCCCACGCGCTGCGCGATCTCGGCGGCCGTCGCATGCTCGTAACCTTTTTCGGCGAACACTTCCCGGCCGGCGCGCAGAATGTCCTGCACGCGTTGCTGGGATTTGCGCCCGGCGGGCGCGCGCGAGATATCGGCGCGGTCGGCTTTGACGGTGGCGGTCATGGTGTCGGCGGTAGCGGCTGTCATCTCGGCATGATATCTGAGTGTCACTCAAAAAACTATTGACGTCGAACCCGGCGAGGCGCGAAACTGTGCAAAATTTACGCTGTATTGGTCAATGAATCTAGGTATTCATTCGATTTGAGCGAAACTCAGAAATCGGTGGGTGCCACACACTTTCTGGAGACGGAGGAGACATGATCAACCTGCCCGGTGTGCAATTCATGCTCGGTGAAGACATCGAGATGCTGCGCGACGCCGTCGCGACGTTCGCGGCGAAGGAAATCACGCCGCGCGCGGCCGAGGTCGACCGCACCGACCAGTTTCCGATGGATCTGTGGAAGAAGTTCGGCGATCTCGGCGTGCTCGGCATGACGGTGGCCGAGGAGTACGGCGGCGCGAACATGGGCTACACCGCGCACATGGTCGCGATGGAAGAGATCTCGCGCGCATCGGCATCGATCGGCCTGTCGTACGGCGCGCACTCGAACCTGTGCGTGAACCAGATCCACCGCAACGGCACGGAAGCGCAAAAGCAGAAATACCTGCCGAAGCTCGTGTCGGGCGAACACATCGGCGCGCTCGCGATGAGCGAGCCGAACGCGGGCTCCGACGTCGTCAGCATGAAGCTGCGCGCCGACAAGCGCGGCGACCGCTACGTGCTGAACGGCACGAAGATGTGGATCACCAACGGCCCCGATTGCGACACGCTGGTGGTCTACGCGAAGACCGACGTCGAAGCCGGCCCGCGCGGCATCACCGCGTTCATCGTCGAGAAGGGGATGAAGGGCTTCTCGGTCGCGCAGAAGCTCGACAAGCTCGGCATGCGCGGCTCGCACACGGGCGAGCTGGTGTTCCAGGACGTCGAAGTGCCGGAAGAAAACATCCTCGGCCAGCTCAACGGCGGCGTGAAGGTGCTGATGAGCGGGCTCGACTACGAGCGCGCGGTGCTGTCGGGCGGCCCGACGGGCATCATGGCCGCGTGCCTCGACGCGGTGGTGCCGTATATCCACGACCGCAAGCAGTTCGGCCAGGCGATCGGCGAATTCCAGCTGATCCAGGGCAAGGTCGCCGACATGTACACCACGTTCCAGGCCTGCCGCGCGTACCTGTATGCGGTCGGCCGCCACCTCGACTCGGCCGGCAGCGACCACATCCGCCAGGTGCGCAAGGACTGCGCGGGCGTGATCCTCTACACGGCCGAGAAGGCGACGTGGATGGCCGGCGAGGCGATCCAGATCCTCGGCGGCAACGGCTACATCAACGAATACCCGGTCGGGCGCCTGTGGCGCGATGCGAAGCTGTACGAGATCGGCGCCGGCACGAGCGAGATCCGCCGGATGCTGATCGGCCGCGAGCTGTTCGCGGAAACGATGTAACGCCCCACGTCACGCGAACGGAGCCCCGTCGATGCCGATCATCGAATCGAAACTGAACCCGCGCTCGGAAGACTTCCGCGCAAATGCCGCCGCGCTCGAGGCGGTCGTCGCCGACCTGCGCGCGAAGATCGAACAGCTCGCGCAGGGCGGCGGCCAGGCCGCGCGCGACAAGCACCTGTCGCGCGGCAAGCTGCTGCCGCGCGACCGCATCGCGCAACTGCTCGACCCGGGCGCGCCGTTCCTCGAGTTCTCGCAGCTCGCGGCGAACGGCATGTACAACGACGACGCGCCGGGCGCGGGCGTCATCACCGGGATCGGCCGCATCGCGGGCCGCGAATGCGTGATCGTGTGCAACGACGCGACGGTCAAGGGCGGCACGTATTACCCGGTCACCGTGAAGAAGCACGTGCGCGCGCAGGAAATTGCCGCGGAAAACCGGCTGCCGTGCGTGTACCTCGTCGATTCGGGCGGCGCGAACCTGCCGAACCAGGACGACGTGTTTCCCGATCGCGACCACTTCGGCCGCATCTTCTTCAACCAGGCGACGATGTCGGCGGCAGGAATTGCGCAGATCGCCGTCGTGATGGGGTCGTGCACGGCGGGCGGCGCATACGTGCCGGCGATGAGTGACGAGTCGATCATCGTGAAGGAGCAGGGCACGATTTTCCTCGGCGGGCCGCCGCTCGTGAAGGCCGCGACCGGCGAGGAAGTGAGCGCCGAGGATCTCGGCGGCGGCGACGTGCATACGCGCCTGTCGGGCGTGGCCGACCATCTCGCGCAGAACGACGCGCATGCGCTGTCGATCGCACGCAACATCGTCGGTCACCTCGCGCCGAAGATCGCGTCGCCGGTCGCGTTGCGCGAGCCGAAGCCGCCGCGCTACGACGCGAAGAGCCTGTACGGCGTGATTCCGGTCGATACGCGCAAGCCGTTCGACGTGCGCGAGGTGATCGCGCGCATCGTCGACGATTCCGAGTTCGACGAATTCAAGGCGCGCTACGGCACGACGCTCGTCACGGGCTTCGCGCACATCTGGGGCCACCCGGTCGGGATCGTCGCGAACAACGGCATCCTGTTCTCCGAATCGGCGGTGAAGGGCGCGCATTTCATCGAGCTGTGCTGCCAGCGCAAGATTCCGCTCGTGTTCCTGCAGAACATCACGGGCTTCATGGTCGGGCGCAAGTACGAGAACGAAGGCATCGCGCGGCACGGCGCGAAGATGGTGACGGCCGTGTCGAACGCGAAGGTGCCGAAGTTCACGGTGATCATCGGCGGCTCGTTCGGCGCCGGCAACTACGGGATGTGCGGTCGCGCATTCGGCCCGCGCTTCCTGTGGATGTGGCCGAACGCGCGCATCTCGGTGATGGGCGGCGAGCAGGCCGCGTCGGTGCTCGCGACGGTGCGCCGCGACGGCATCGAGGCGAAGGGCGGTTCGTGGTCGGCCGAGGAAGAGGATGCGTTCAAGCAGCCGATCCGCGACCAGTACGAGCGCCAGGGCCATCCGTATTACGCGAGCGCGCGGCTGTGGGACGACGGCGTGATCGACCCCGCGCAGACGCGTGACGTGCTGGGGCTTGGCCTCGCCGCGTCGATGAACGCGCCGATCGAGGACACACGCTTCGGCGTGTTCCGCATGTAACGGCCGGGAGGGCTGAACGATGCGATACGAAACGATCAAGGTAAGCGAAGCCGGCCGCGTGGCGACCGTCACGCTCGCGCGTCCCGACGTGCGCAATGCGTTCAACGAGACGACGATCGCCGAGCTGACCACCGCGTTCGAATGGCTCGACGCGCACGAAGGCGTGCGCGCGATCGTGCTCGCCGCGGAAGGCGCGGCGTTCTGCGCGGGCGCCGACCTGAACTGGATGAAGAAGATGGCCGGCTACTCGGACGACGAGAACCGTGCCGATGCGCGCAAGCTCGCGCGGATGCTCGAGGCGATCCATCGCTGCGGCAAGCCGGTGATCGCACGCGTGCAGGGCGACGCGTATGCGGGCGGCGTGGGCCTGGTGGCGGCGGCCGACATCGCGATCGCCGCCGACGGCGTGAAGTTCTGCCTGTCGGAAGCGCGGCTCGGGCTGATCCCCGCGACGATCGCGCCGTACGTGGTGCGCGCGATGGGCGAGCGCGCGGCGCGCCGCTACTTCACGACGGCCGAGGTGTTCGACAGCACGCGCGCGGCGTCGCTTGGCTTCATTCACGACGCGGTGCCGGCCGACGCGCTCGACGAAACCGTCGCGAAGCTGGCCGCGACGCTGGTCGCGAACGGCACCGACGCGGTGAAGGCGTGCAAGCGGCTCGTCGCCGATGTCGCCGGCCGGCCGCTCGACGCGACGCTGATCGAGCAGACCGCCGACTGGATCGCGCGCACCCGCGCCGGCGCGGAAGCGCGCGAAGGGATTGCGTCCTTCCTCGAAAAGCGCACGCCGTCGTGGCGTGAATGATCGCGCAGCGCGCGTGACCCCCTCTTTCCGGACGACACCGAAGCCATGTTCGACAAGATTCTGATCGCCAACCGCGGCGAAATCGCGTGCCGCGTCGCCGCGACGTGCAAACGTCTCGGGATCGCGAGCGTCGCCGTCTATTCCGACGCGGACGCGAACGCGAAACACGTGGCCGCATGCGACGAAGCCGTGCACATCGGCGGCTCGGCCGCCGCGGACAGCTACCTGCGCATCGAGCGCATCATCGAAGCCGCGCGCGCCACCGGCGCGCAGGCGATCCACCCCGGCTACGGCTTTCTGTCGGAGAACGAAGATTTCGCGCATGCGTGCGAAGCGGCCGGCATCGTCTTCATCGGGCCGCCGGTCGACGCGATCGCGGCGATGGGGTCGAAGGCGGCCGCGAAGGCGCTGATGCACGCGGCGGCCGTGCCGCTCGTGCCCGGCTATCACGGCGACGACCAGGACGCGTCCAACCTGCATCGCGAAGCCGACGCGATCGGCTATCCGGTGCTGCTGAAGGCCAGCGCGGGCGGCGGCGGCAAGGGGATGCGCGTGGTCGAGCGCTCCGACGATTTCCCGGCGGCGCTCGCGTCGTGCCAGCGTGAAGCCGCGAGCAGCTTCGGCAACGATCGCGTGCTGATCGAGAAATACCTGACACGCCCGCGCCACGTCGAGGTGCAGGTGTTCGGCGACACGCACGGCAATACCGTGTACCTGTTCGACCGCGACTGTTCGGTGCAGCGCCGTCACCAGAAGGTGCTCGAGGAAGCGCCGGCGCCCGGTTTGCACGACGACGTGCGCCAGGCGATGGGTGAGGCGGCCGTCGCGGCCGCGCGTGCGGTGAATTACGTCGGCGCGGGCACCGTCGAATTCATCATGACGGGCGAAGCGTTCTACTTCATGGAAATGAACACGCGCCTGCAGGTCGAACACCCCGTCACCGAGATGGTCACGGGGCTCGATCTCGTCGAGTGGCAATTGCGCGTCGCCTCCGGCGAGCCGCTGCCGCTGAAGCAGGACGAACTGCGCGTGCAGGGCCACGCGCTCGAGGCGCGTCTCTATGCGGAAAACCCGGCGCGCGGCTTCCTGCCGTCGACGGGCACGCTGAAGCACCTGCGGCTGCCGGCCGGCGTCGAGTTCACGATCGGTGCGTCGGTGCGCGTCGACAGCGGCGTGCGCGAAGGCGACGCGATCACGCCGTTCTACGATCCGATGATCGCGAAGCTGATCGTTCATGGCGCGGACCGTGCGGAAGCGCTGAGCCTGATGCTGCGCGCACTGCGTGCCTGTGAAGTGGTCGGCCTGCACACGAACGCCGCGTTCCTGCAGCGAATCGTTGCGTGCGCACCGTTCGCGACGGCCGATCTCGACACGGGCCTGATCGAGCGCAACCACGACGCGCTGTTCGCGCCGCAGGAGCCGCCGCGCGCGATGCTGGCGCTCGCGTGCGCGGCGCTGCTCGCACGCGAACGCGGCGCGACTGCGCAGGGTTCGTCGCCGTGGGGCGCGCTGCCGGACTGGCGGCTGAACGGCGGCTATCGCCGCACGCTCGAATGGCACGCGGCCGAGCGCGAAGCGGACGTGACGGTCACGTACGAGGACGACGGCGCGGGTACGCGCCTCGCGATCGGCGACGCCGCCGCGCAGCCGTTCGCGTGGACGCGTGGCGCCACGCCGCTCGATTTCGACGTGACGCTCGGCGGCGTGCGCAACAGCGGCCGCGTGTATGCGGACGGCGACCACTTCCACGTGTTCACGCAGGGCACGGCGGAGACGTTCGAATGGCGCAACCTGCTCGCGCATGCAGGTGACGCGGAGCAGGGCGGTGGCCGCCTGACCGCGCCGATGCCCGGCAAGGTGATCGCGGTGCTGGTCGAGCCCGGCCAGAAGGTCGAAGCCGGCACGCCGCTGATCGTGATGGAAGCGATGAAGATGGAGCACACGATCGGCGCGCCGAGCGCGGGCGTGGTCGCGGAAGTGCTGTACGGCGTCGGCGACCAGGTGTCGGATGGCGCGCAGTTGCTGATGATGGCGGAAGGCTGAGCGTTGCATATGCGTGAGAGCCGTTTCCGGCTCTCACGCACGGACCACGTGCCCCGTATTATCCGATCGTCTCCGACACCATCCGGCTGCGAATACCTGATGTGCCTGCATCAGGACGACATCGCATTTCTGTGTTGTGATCGTCGCTGTCGTCGCGCGTAGACAAAAAAGAATAATTTGCGTGTCGCAGCTTCAGGATTTTTGAATAATCCCGGGATTCTCGCCGGCGACCGGCCGCTCGACGTGCGCTGTCGCGCTGCCTTGCACCGGTTTGTCCGTTGCAACAGTTGTTCAAAGATCGAAACCGGCCCCGTCCGGACTTCTTCGCCAAAACGAACTGACTGCATCCTCTTGTGGAGAAAGGCCGCGCGCGATCGCGACTGTTTTCCGGTGTGTCCAGAAAAAAAGCTCGATTGGAGAAACAGTCCCGCGTTCCTGCCGGTGCGCGACATGGTTGCGTTAGCGTAATCGCCGGGATGTGCGGCCCGGTGTCCTGCGCAATGTAGCCGAGAGAAAGACTGAGATGGCGAACAAATATAGATACGGAATTCACATCGACCTTACTCCGCCAGAACTTTTCTGCCTGATTGTTATCGACGTGGCCTGTGATGAATTGGGTATCGACGATGCTGTCGGGATCGCAATGATTTTATTAGGTCAAAGGTTCGTGCCGACCAGAGGGAAATTCGGCGGAGCAGTCAAGGGAACCTCGATCGCGTCCAGGGTATCGAGAAAGGTGTTGCCCTATGAACTCAAGTACAAAATTCTGCCAACGGTAACGTCATTCAAGAGTCTCCTGCTGCTCAAGATCAAATTTACCCGGGAGCTCGGCGCCTTTGTCGGGCGGGCTGTACCGGTGGTCGGCTGGATCATTGCCGCTATCGATATATCAGTCATCATGTACCGCTCTACAGTCACGTACAATGGCTTGGTCAAGCAGGAGGATCGCTTTTAATGGACGGTCGTCTGATAGAGCTGGTGCGGGATGAGGCCGATTCGCCACTATGGGGCGAGCTCGAGATTACCGAGGACACGGATCTTTGCATCGACCTTGAAATTTCCGACAGGGCCATGTTGAGATTGATGCGGAGATTTTCGGAAACGTTTGGTGTCGATATTTCCGATTTCGACGTTGATTATTATTACCCTTCCCGGAAACTGGGGCTGGGCCGATTCTTGCTGACGGTATTCAGGTCGCCATTCAGCGCCGACGCCAGGGACAAAATACTGGAGCGTCCGCTCACGATCAAGATGATGGAGACCGCGATTGAAACCGGCCGGTGGACGATGTAACCGCTCGAAAAAACGCTTGGCTAACGAAGATATTTCGATAACCTTGCGATTGTCATCCTCCCTTCCGTATCCCCGCATGGCGCGCGCTGCGCGCACATCGATCCTCCCGCCACTCGACACCATCGTGTAACACGTCGAAATTAGCATCTCGCCGTCGATATGACCGGAGCGTATCCGCGCCTGTGTCACGTCATCACATCCACGGAGAGACGTTATGCGAAACTCGGCCCTACGGCCCTTCGCGGTCGCTGGCCTGATCGCGCTGACCGCACTCCTCGGCGCCTGCAACGACGACGTGACCGCACCCGCCGCACCCGTCGCGCAGCAGAAGGCCGCCTGCGGCGGCGGCGTGGTCGCCACCGCGCAGATGCACTGCCCGCCCGGTTTCACCGCGCCTGCCTCCTCGCCCGCTTCCTGATCCCGGCCGTTTCCACCAGAAATCCAATCAAGAGCAACCAGCATGGCCACCCATTCGCGACGCGACTTTCTGAAGTTCTCCGCCGGCCTCGCCGGTGCGACCGCCGCCACCGCACTGCTGCCGGAATCGATCCGCAAGGCGCTGGCGATCGAGCCGAACACCGTGACGGGCACGATCCAGGATGTGCAGCACATCGTCGTGTTCATGCAGGAGAACCGTTCGTTCGACCATTACCTCGGACACCTGAGCGGCGTGCGCGGCTACAACGACCGCTTCCCGGTCACGCTGCCGAACGGCAAGCCGGTGTGGTTCCAGCCGCGCCAGGAAGACACGTCGAGCGTGATCGCGCCGTTCCGCTACGACACGACCAATCCGGGCGTCAACGCGCAGTGCATCGGCGGCCTGCCGCATACGTGGGCGACGACGCACGGCGCGATCGACAACGGTCGCGCGGACCAGTGGGCGGTGCAGAAGTCGAACATGACGATGGGCTATCACGTCCGCGACGACATCCCGTTCCATTACGCGCTCGCGGATGCGTTCACCGTGTGCGACAACTACTTCTGCTCGATCCCCGGCAACACGCACCCGAACCGCATGTACCTGATGACGGGCATGGTCGACCCGCTCGGCACGGGCGGCGGCCCGCTGCTCGACAACACCGATTACATCGACAACCAGTTCGACAAGATCAAGCTGCCGCCTTTCAACTGGACGACCTACCCGGAACGGCTCGAAAAGGCCGGCATCTCGTGGCAGATCTATCAGCAGGGCACCGGGTTCGACAACTTCACCGGCAACTACGGCACGAACATGCTCGCGTGCTTCAACAACTTCGTGAATGCGCCGGCGGGTTCGTCGCTGCAGACGCGGGGGATGAGCACGCGTCCGATCACGCAGCTGAAGGCCGACGTGCAGGCGAACGCGCTGCCGCAGGTGTCGTGGCTACTGCCGCCGGCCGCGTATTCGGAACATCCGAAGTTCACGCCGCTCTACGGCGCGTACTACCTGTCGACGATTCTCGATGCGCTGACGTCCAATCCGGACGTGTGGAGCAAGACCGTCCTGCTCATCATGTACGACGAGAACGACGGCTTCTTCGATCACGTCGTGCCGCCGTCGGCACCGACGCTGCCGGGCTCCGGGATGAGCACCGTGGACGTGTCGCTCGAGCGGCACAACGTCGTGACCTCGACCCAGACCGGCACGTACACGGCCGACAACCTGCCGTATGGCCTCGGGCCGCGCGTGCCGATGTTCGTGGTCTCGCCGTGGTCGAAGGGCGGCTTCGTCTGCTCGCAGGTCTTCGATCACACGTCGGTGCTGCAATTCATCGAGAAGCGCTTCGGCGTGATGGAAACGAATATCTCGCCGTGGCGCCGCGCGATCTGCGGCGACCTGACGTCGGCGCTCGACTTCTCGAAATCGGATGCCACGCTGCCGACCCTGCCGAGCACGCAGGCGTATGTCGCGCAGGCGGACCTGCAGTGCTCGCGCGCGTCGTCGCAGACCGCGCCGGCCAGCACCGCGCAGCAGGTCGTGACCGCGCAGGAACCCGGTACGCGGCCGGCGCGCGCGCTGCCGTACGAACTGCATGTGACCGGCCAGCTCCAGGCGCAGGGCTACGCGCTGACGTTCGCGAATACCGGCACGCAAGGCGCGCACTTCTGGGTCTATACGGGTGACGCGACCGCGATGCCGCGCCGCTATACGGTCGAAGCGGGCAAGCAGCTGACCGATACGTGGGCGCTCGACGCGAACGGCAACTACCTGGTGAGCGTGTGGGGGCCGAACGGCTATTTCCGGCGCTTCGCGGGTTCGGCCGCGGCGGATGCCGGCGCGAAGCCTGAAATCACGCCGTGCTACGACACGGCCAACGGCGACGTGTACGTGACGATCGCCAACGCGGGTACCGGCGCGCTCACGGTCACGGTGACCGATGTCGCGTACGGTAGCGCCGCGCGCACGCTGACGGTGCCGGCGGGGCAGCGCATCGAGGCGCGCTGGGATCTGTCGTGCAGCAGCCACTGGTACGACCTGCAGTTCGCGGTGGCGGGGAATGCCGGCTGGACGCGACGCATTGCGGGGCACGTGGAAACCGGCAAGCCCAGCCTTACCGATCCGGCCGCCGTCGCGCCGACGGTGACGGCGATCTGACCGCGGCCCGTGCGTGCCGGCGGCTCGCCGGCACGCGATGAGCGCCGTCGCTCGGGGGATTGATTGTAGTCATCCAGCGGTTTTTGCCGCTTCGAACATCGGTATCAGCCCAGCACCCCGTCGTCGTGCGCCATCATCAGCGCACGCATCGCGGACCACATCCCGTAGTAGTGGACGATGTAGCTGTCCGCGCGCCGAAACAGCCAGGGCGTGTTGAAGCTGACGAGATCGGCCACGCCTTCGCCGTCCAATTGCCCGTCGCGCTCCATCGCGCGAATGAAATGCAGCTGGTCGCCGTCGCTCGCATAGACGCTCGACCGGTCGTGCAGCGCGGCGATCGTCGTCATCATGTCGCGCAGCATCGCGTCGTTGCGCTCGGTGCGCCGGAACGCCATCACGCCCGAGTTGAACGCCCACTGGCCGAGATCGTGCGCGAGCAGCCAGTCGCGCCCTTCGAGCAGCGGCGCCAGCGCTTTCTGCTGGTCCGCGATCAGCACGTCGGCATCGAGCCACACGACCCATTCGTGATGCTGCAGGTACGCATGCAGCAGCCACGGCTTGAACCAGTTGCCGGTCGCGTTCAGGCCGATCTCGGCCGGAATGTCGCGATGCACGTAGAGCGTGTAGCCGTGCGTGTCGCAGTAACGCCGGAAATTCCGTTCGGCGACGCGCGCATAGCTGCCGATGTTCGGCGTGTAGAGCGTCATCAACGCAATCGGGCGGCCCGGGTTGTAGGTGCTGCGCTCGGCGGCTTCGTCCGGCGTGTTGGCGGCGTCGTGATCGAACGAGAACATCGGCCGGCCGGCGGCACGGCATCGATTGACGTACGCGACGAGCGTGTCGCGGAAACGGGGCGTCGTGCCTTTCCGTTCGGGATCGTCCGGCGTGTCGTCGATGCTGATCGCGAACGTCGGTTCGCGGCTCCACATCGGATCGAGGTCGGGGCTGCTCGGCATGACCGGATACAGCCCGTCGATCGGGGTCATGTAGTGATGCGTGTCGAGCGCCGCGAACAGCGCGGCCTCCGAGGTCAGCCGCGGTTCGCTGCCGAGCTTGCAGCGTTGCACCAGCTGCATCACGATCGCCCGCACGGCCGCCGTATTGCGCCAGATCTGCACGTCGACCTGCGGCAACGGGGGCGCGAACCCGTCGACGAACAGCATGTCGCGGCCGTGCATCAGGCGATCGAGCGCGGCGGGCTCGATGATTGCCGCATCTTCGCTGAGCAGCAGCACGAGCTCGCCGGGCTGCGCGCCGCGCAGCACATGGAGCAGTGATTCGTAGCGATGGAGCGGCCGCAGCGGCAGCGCCTGCGGCATCGCGGAGGCGTCGACGATTGCGTGGCGATAGCCGTGCGCCTGTGCGTACTGCCGGTGATTCTCGAGGCTGGCGGGCGCGTCGTGACTGAAATGGCTGAGGACGATCATCGCGCGCTCCGGAGGCCGCGAAGCGGA
Source organism: Burkholderia sp. Tr-20390 (assembly GCF_017104595.1). NCBI lineage: Bacteria > Pseudomonadati > Pseudomonadota > Betaproteobacteria > Burkholderiales > Burkholderiaceae > Burkholderia > Burkholderia sp. Tr-20390. Next base: position 22,107 of record NZ_JAAGPC010000090.1, read on the forward strand.
TCACGACGGGCGCCGGGCGCGGGGCGTGTCGGCACGGCATCGCGGCCGGGCACGCGTACCGGCGCATGCCGCCCCTGTTCGTGATGGATTGCCCGGAAGACTTGCGCGGCGTCGCGTTCCATTCTGTCAGCCATTTTTTCCGCAGCGTGGCTGCGAGGTCGTTGTCTGCCCGCGCCGGATGCCGATACCGTCCGATCATCCCCCGGCATCCCGGTAGCGCGGCGGGTCGCCGGAGTATCGCACAACCGTCTCGCCGATTGGCATGCGCTGGCCGCGCGCTGACCATCCCTGACAGTATGCGGCCGGCGCTCCGCTAGAATGCCCGCTTGCCGCCGGCGAGCGCCGCTTGACGCGGGCGGCGCATCGCGCGCTACACTGCGTCCATTCCATCCCCATCCAACCTTCCATCCTGCCGACGATGACGTCCCCTGTCCTGAACGGCCTGCGCATCGGTATCACGATCGGACTGCGTGCCCCCGACGAAAGCCTGTGGATCAACGGCATCAAGCAGAACGCGCTGTTTCTCGCGAAGCTGCTGATGGCGTCGCCGCACGGCTACCGCGTGACGCTGGTCAACACCACCGATGTGCCGCTCACCGATGCGCTGCCGTGGGATCGCCACGTATTCGACACGCGCACGTTCGACGACATGAAGGATTCGCTCGACGTGGTGATCGAGCTCGGCGGCCAGGTCAACGGGGAGCAGACGGCCTACCTGAAGGCGCGCGGCGCGAAGCTCGTCAGCTACTGCTGCGGCGTCGAGTACATCAACGTGATGGAGTCGATGCTGTTCGGCCGCCGGCTGTGGGATTCGCTGTTCATCAACCGCGGCTACGACGAGGTGTGGGCGATTCCGCAGATCGCGCCCTCGTCGCTGCCGTTCCTGCAGTCGCTGCGCCGCTGCCCGGGGCGCGTCGTGCCGTTCGTGTGGGATCCGATGTTCCTGAGTGCGCGCGCCGCGCCGCTGCCCGAGCATGGTGAATACCGGCCGCGCAGCGAGCCCGGCAAGCGGCTGACGGTGATGGAGCCGAACCACGACGTGGTGAAGTTCTGCGTGTATCCGATGCTGATCATCGACGAAGCGTATCGGCGAGATCCCGATGCGATCTGCTTCACGCACGTGACGAATGCCCTCCATCTCGCACACGACAGCCCCGAGTTCGTGATGCTGATGAACTACCTCGACATCGTGCGCGCGGGCAAGGCGAGCTTCGTCGGGCGCTTCGATACGCCGCTGTTCCTGGCCGACCTGACCGATATCGTCGTGTCGCACCAATGGTCGAACCCGCTCAACTATTTCTATTTCGACGTGTGCTGGCAGGGCTATCCGCTCGTGCACAACGCGAGCCTCGCGCCCGATCTCGGCTACTACTATCCGGACAACGACGTGCAGCAGGGCGCCGATGCGCTGCTGCGCGCGCTGCATACGCACGATGACGACTGGGAAGCGTACACGCGGCGCCAGCGCGAGATCCTCGGCCGCTATACGTCGGCCAATCCGGCACTCGTCGCCGAATACGACGCGCTGCTGGCGAACCTGATCGGCGCCTCGGCCGCATAAGGCCCGATGTTTCGCGCGACGCACACCGTCGCGCCCAATCCCGCCATCGGGATTGTCCCGCCCTAATGTCTGACGAAATAATGCCGTTAAAAAAGAAACCGCCGAACCCGATCGGTTCGACGGTTTTGAAGGCACGAATTTGACGGCTCCGAGGGAAGTCCGTCGGAAATCATTTTAGAGGTTAACAAGTATTTAAGATTGTTAAAAATGGTTCAATCGATAATTATCATATGAATTAAATTGATATTATCGATTAAAGGCTGTTTGATTCATGTTTGAAAATTCAATAATTCGTTTGAAACAATAAAATTGAATGCTGCGATGATCGAATGACGTGCGGCAGCCGATTTTCGACGTAGGTGCCGGCCTCCGCGACAGGCTCGACAGCGGGCGATGACACGATGCTTCACGGGGCGGTATTTATCTGATCAATTCAGGGTTTCCTGATTTCGAGATCCGTAAATGGCAGGGGAATTGAATCGGGCCCGGTTGTTTAGGCGGGAGAAATAAACAGTATCCGAATCGGGGTTCCGTAATTTGCGTTAGTGTGACCTGTCGCACATTCGGTATCGTGCGCGCATGGTGTATTTCCAGTAATTGAATATCGTTGAAAAATATCGAATTTGACGGCGCGCCGAAGCGAACAGTACGCTCCCGGAAAAGATCGACATAACAGGATGGGCCGGGTAGGCGGCGGAGCGCGTCATGGATCGGCTTGCTCCGCATGTTTGTTGAGGTCGAGCCGCGATCGGCGGCTCGCCATTTGCCGGAGCGCCGGATGAATGCGGTCGAAGCTCGCCTGGAGGCGAATCGGGAAGCGAATCGTGACGAAATCGATCTCGTGTTCGGCGCCCCCGACGATCATCCCGACCTTGCGTCGGTACGCAGTTTCGTGGAAAGCCGGCTCGGGTTCGCGCAAGAGCCCGTGTGCCGGGCGGACCTGTCGGGTGGTGTGCTGTACCAGGAATGCCTGGCGCGATTGCGGTGGGGTGAGCGCGATACGCTGCCGCCGGTCGCGTTCCTGCCGCGCCTCGAGGCGCTCGGGCTGATGCGGTGGTTCGACCGGCTCGTGGTCGGCCGGACGATCGACGCGCTGCGTGCCGATCCGGCTGCCGTTTACGGCTGCAACGTGGCGGCGGCGAGCGCGGTGGTCGACGACGCGTGGCTGGCCCTCTTCAGGCGGCTCGAGCGCGAGCCGTCGGTCGCGGCGCGGCTGGTGGTCGAGATCACGGAGACGGGGCCGCTGAACCCCGTCGCGGGGCGATCGTTCGTGAACCGCTTCCGGCAGGCCGGGTGCCGCATCGCGATCGACGATTTCGGGGTCGGCTTCAGCGCATTGAACAACCTGGTGGTCGGCAATCCCGACATCGTGAAGCTCGACCGGTCGATCCTGTCGATGATCAAGCGCAACGCGATCGGGCGTTACCAGCTCCGCCGGCTGATCGCGTTCGCGCATGAAGGGGCGCGACACGTCGTCGTCGAAGGCGTGGAGAGCGAGGTCGACCGGCAGATCATCCTGGATGCCGGCGTCGCGTGGGCGCAGGGCATCCGTTTTTCGTGGCGGTCGCCGGCCGCCGCGTGACGGCGCGGGAACAGGCGAGGTGGCGTGCACGATGCACGCCGATGTCGGGCGTGATCGGCGCGTGGCCGGGACGAATCGCAAAGGGGCTGAGCATGGCAGGGACGAAGGCCGGAGGCGGAACGGGCACGCAGGCGGCCGGTGCGCGCGACCTCGTCGCGATCACCGAGCTGGCCGACATGCTGTGGCAACTGGGCGCCGAATCGACCGAGGTGCCGATCGACGTCGCACCGTATCTCGACGGCCTGAAAGCCATTGCACGCCGCATTCAGCGGATGACGCCGCTCGACGCCGGCGGCCGCGAGCTGGCGGCGCGGCACTATTACGCGGCCGTCATCGCGGGCGCGTGCGGCGACGATTCGGCCATCGCGCGTGGCGTGTCCGACAGCCTCGTCAAGCCATCCGGCGGCGCCAGCCGGCCGGTGGCGCATTGCTTCGCGGTGCTCGCGCGAATGGGGCGGCGGCATGGCCGTACGTTCGCCGCGCAGAGCGGCGATCGGGTGCTGGTCTAGCGCCTGTTCACGCCAGTCACGGGCCACAGCGCGAGACGCGCGGCCCGCGTCGACATCATCCGCGCGCCGCGGCCCCGATCAACATCCTGTCGATCAATCCTTCCCGAATCCGCCGAGCACGAACGCCATCGCGCGGTCGACCGCGTCGTCCCATTGCCCGACGCGCGCGGCGCGCACGATCCGGATGCCCGGATAGAGCGCGGTGCGCGAGCCGGTTTCCCAGCGCGCGTCGGCTTTCGGGCTGAGCAGCAGCACGGCCGGCACGCCGAGCGCGCCGGCGAGGTGGATGTGCGCGGTGCAGGTGGTCACCACGGCATCCAGCGCCAGCATCAGCCCCGCCAGGTCGCTGAAGTCGCCGATCGCGTGATGCGGGAACGTCACCGGCAGGTCCGATTGCTCGGACTGCGCGGACAGGTCGCGATTGATGCAGTACGCGGCGTGGCCATGCATCCGCGTCAGCGGCGCGAAGTCGCGCAGGCTGGCCGCGCGATGGAAGCGCGCGTCGCTTTCGTCGCGTCCGCGCCAGTTGAGCCCGATGCGGCGCGTGCCGGCGGGATGGCCGTCGCGCGACACGCGCTCGCGCCACGTGGCGGCGCGCTCGGGCGGGCACGACAGGTAGGCGGCCGCCGAGCCTGCGGGCGCCGGCGCATAGCCGAACTGCGCGGCGAGCATCAGGCACGAACACCAGTAGTCGTGCGCGAGTGGCGACGTGTCGACCCATGCGCCCTGTGTGCCGATGAATTCGATGTGCGGGAACGTGTGACGCAGCAGGCCCGTCAGCGCGTCCGGCACGACGACGGTCACGCTCGTGCAGCCGAGTGCGCCGAGCGCAGGCAGGTAGCGCGCGTACTGGAGCTGGTCGCCGACGCCGCCGTAGCTGAGCACGAGCAGCCGTTTGCCGTGCAGCGGCTGGCCCTGGTAGAGCCGCTCCGTTGCCAGCCCGAACTGGGCGGCCGTCAGCACGTTTTCGCTGGCGATGGTGGCGAGGGCGGCCTCGTCGCGCCGGCCGGCGCGCAGCAGCAGCGCCGAACGCGCGAGTTCGATGCGCCCACGCGTCGCGTCGGGCAGGGCGGCAGGATCGCCGAAGCGTTCGAGCGCCGCGAGCCCGGCTTCGGGTGCGCCGGCGAAGCCGTAGCACGATGCGAGCTGCAGCGCGATCGCATCGTCGTCGAGCCCGCGGCCGCGCGCACGCTGCCAGCGGTCGATGGCATGGCCCCATTCGCCGCGCGACTCGTGGTCGAGTGCGAGATTCCAGTTCGTTTCGGGCGCCTCGGCGTCGGCGGCTGCGGCTGTCGCTGCCGGGAGCGCCGTATTGTTGTCCGCCTCCGCCGTGACGGCAAGCGGTTCGCCCGAGATGATCAGCTTCTGCCGGTCCCAGCGCGGGTTCGGCACACACAGCATGTTCAGGCCGTCGATCCGGTAGAACGTGTAGTCGAGGCCGGCGAACGTGGCGATGATCGGCGCCTCGCCGACTTTCCAGTATTCGATCCAGCACCACGGCAGATGCGTCTCGATCAGCCGGCGCGCGCCGCGCAGCGCGTCGATCTCCATCCCTTCGATGTCGAGCTTCAGGAAATCCAGCCGAGGCAGCCCGAGCGAGTCGAGCCGCACGACCGGGGTCGGCGTGCCGCCGTCAGCCTGCCCGCCGACGAGCGAGACCTGGCCGAAGTCGGCCTCCTGTCCGTAGTCGACGTCGGGCACCTTCATCGTCCCGTTGGCGCTGGCGAGCCCCATGTTCAGCAGATGGACGTTGTCGAGCTGGTTGAGCGCGACCGTGCCGCCGAGCGCATGGAACAGCGTGCGCTGCGGCTCGAACGCATACACGCGGCCGCCGCGCGCACGCAGCCGGTGCGCGATCGGCACGCACACGAGCCCCGCATTTGCGCCGCCGTCCACCGCGATCGCATCGTCCGGCAACTGGTCGATCACGTGCAGGATCGTGTCGAGCTCGCCCTGGATGTGCGGCCGGCCGGTCTTGATCAGCGCTTCGGCCTGAAACGCGCAGTGCCGGTTGATGACGAACGGGCCGTGGATCGAATCGATCACGACGAAATTGCGGACGGTCTGATTCATGGGCGGGGCGTGTGCGAAGGAGGTCAGCCGAGTGCGCGGCCGTCGAACAGCTGCCGGATCCGCGCGGAATACGCGTGGACGTTGTGCTCGGCGAGCGTGTCGACCTGGTGCAGGCAGCGGCGGGCCGCGGCCGCGTAGTCGTCGAGCCGAGCGTCGTGCGTCTGCGCGGCGGTCGCGATCGCACGCGCCGCATCGAAGATCTCGAAGTCGGGGTAGTAGTAGCCGACGTCGCGCAGGAACGGCGAGTTGTGCACGAGCGGGTAGTTGCCGTACAGCGCGTCGTACAGCAGGTAGTTGAGGCCGTTTTCCCAGTGATGGGACACGACGATGTCGGTGTGATGCGCGGCCCAGGCGACGAACGGCGCGCGCACGTCAGCGGTCGCCTTGCCGTCGCGCACCATCTCGAGCCCGAGCGCGAGATGCTTGAAGGCGACGTTTTCCTTCTTGTCGAACGTGTTGGTCATGAACACGTGCTCGACGAGCTCCGGATGCTCGACGTAGCACGCGTTCGCGGCGAGCATCGGCACGATCGAGCTCTTCACGACGTTCAGGTTCGGTTCGAAGAACGCGATGCGCTTCGCGGTGCCGTGGTTGCGATAGCCGAAGCGCGCCTTCAGTTCAGGATCGGCGTCGAGGCTGCGCTCGATGAAATACGGCGACCAGATGTGCGGCAGCTCGATCACCGGCGCACGATAGACGGCCCGGAAATACGCCGCGCACGTGTGCATGTGCTGCGGGTTGGTCCAGATCTCGTCGAACTGCACGCGGTTCGGGTTCGGCCGCCACTGATTCTTCTCGAAGTTGATCGTCTCGACCGCGATCACGTAGTCGTTGCCGAAGCGGTACGACACGCACTTGCCGCCGCGCCGGCGTACCGCATCCGTGTGGGTCTGGTCGATGAACGCATTCATCTCGATCAGCAGGTCGGTCTGGTGGACGACGGCCGACAGCGGCCGCAGCGCGTCGCCGAACGCGTCCATCATCAGCGCTTGCGGATAGTCGGTGATGCCGTCGTCGTGCGCGAGCCAGACCTCGCCGATCAGCGGCGACTGCTTCAGCAGCATGTACAGGAACACGCAGTGCTGGTTCGCGCCGTTGTACCAGATCGACTGCGTCGCGTCGCGCTGCACGTTCATCGTTATCGCGACATTGAGTTTCATCGGATCGGCTCCGTGGGTGCGCGGCGCGCGGGTTATTGCGCGAAATTCTGCGACTGGCGCGGCACGTAGCCCGTCAGGTGCCAGCGGCCGTCATCTTCGAGGCGGAAGCTCAGCTTCTCGTAGACCGTCGCGCCGCTCGTCAGCGTGGTCGTGTAGTCGACGTTCGCGTAAAGCCCGTCGGGCGTCGTCGCCGCATTCGTGTAGCGGATGCGCGTGACCTGCGCCCAGCCGCGACGGCTGACCGTGCCGACCGACTGGCGTGCATGCTGCATGTCGGCCGCGAACTGGTCCTGCTTGATGCGCGCCTTCACGAACGGGGCCGCGTCGGCCCATACCGCGCCGTACTGGCCGGCATCGAGCTGCTTGAACACCGCATCCGAGTCGCGGAGCAGCGCGTCGGCCGATTCGCCGGCGGATTGCGCATGCGCGCCGAGCGCGATCGAAGCGACGGCGCAGCCGATCAGCCATTTGGCGCGGGTAAGGGACGGGCGTGCGTTCATGTCGGAGTCCGGAAAGGGCGGCGCGTCACGCGTCGCGATAGAGGGTGGCGATCGCGTCCGTGTAGGCGGCGACGTTCTCGGGGTTGTAGATGCTGACGGAACTGAGCACGTGCCGCGACTGCTCGCGGTACGCCTCGAGGTTCGCGTCGTGCTCGGCGAACGCTTTCAGCAGCGCGCGGCCGCCGGCCTGGCAGTCGAAGTCCGGGTAGAAATACCCGGCTTTGCCGAGGAACGGCGAGTTGTGGATCAGCGGGTAGTCGCCGTACAGCAGCTCGTAGTACAGGTAGTTCTGCGCGTTTTCCCACGTGTGCGACACCACCGCATCGCCGTACGCGGCCATGAACTCGTACACCGCATAGCGGCTTTCGAACGTCGTGATCCCGTGGTTCACGATGTCGAGGCTCTTCGCGAAGTGGACGAACGTCGCATGTTCCTTCAGGTGCAGCGTGTTGCACACGCGCACGAACTCGAGGAAATCAGGCTTGGCCCGATACGCTTCCTCGGCCACCAGCATCGGAATGACGCTCGTCTTCACCATGCAGATGTTCGGCTCGAACATCGTCACGCGCCAGCGCGGCTTGCCGGGCGCATAGCCGAACGACAGCCCGGCGCCGAGCGTCGCGCGCGCCTTGTCGAACAGCATCGGGTGCCAGATGTGCGGGACGATCGTGACGGGCGCGCGCAGGCCCGTCTGGTAATAGTGCAGGCACGAGCGCTCGAACTCGGGGATCGTCCACACGGCGTCGTACGGCGCGCCCGAGAACAGGAAACCCGACGGCTTGTTGAACATCGCGCGTTCGATGTCGATCACGTAGTCGTTGCCGACCCGCATCGTGACGACCTTGCCGCCGCGCTCGCGGAACGCGCGCAGGTAGTCCGCGCCGAACTGCGCGCTCATTTCGATCAGGACGTCGCAGCGTTCCAGCGCTTCGTCCATCGACAGCAGCGGCACGTCCCATTCGCCGAGCATCATCTGCGGATCGGCGACCTGTTCGCCGCCGTTCACCATCACGGCTTCCGCGACGAGCGGCGACTGGCGCAGCAGCAGGATCAGCAGCAGGCAGTTCTGGAAGATGCCGTTTTCCCACAGCGACTGGCCGGCGCCGCGCACGAACAGCGACACGCCGACGACGAGACGCTTGCCCTCGCCGGGCGCTTGACGGGCATTGGAGTCCGACATGCGTATGCTCCGGTTCAGGCGACCAGACGCGAGACGAACGCGTCGAGGTTCGCGGGGTTGTCGATCGAGACCGACTGCAGCAGCCGGCCGGCCTTCGCGCGGTAGTCGTCGAGGCGTTCGTCGTGATACAGCCAGGCCTCGAGCAGTGCTCGGCCGCCCGCGGCGGAATCGAAGTCGGGGTAGTAGTAGCCGGCGTCGCCGATCAGCGTCGAGTTGTGGATCAGCGGGTAGCCGCCGTACAGCACGTCGTAATACAGGTAGTTCTGCCCGTTTTCCCAGTGGTGCGACACGACCGCGTCCGCATGGCGCGCCATGAAGCCCGGCAGGTCGAGGCGCGGCTCGAAGGTCGCCTTGTGCTGGCGCACGAGGTCGAGGCTGTTCGCGAAGTGCACGAAGGTCGGATGCTCCTTCATGTGCAACGAATTCACGACGAACATGTGCTGTACCGCGTCCGGGCGCGCGCGGTAGAACTCGTCGCACGCGAGCATCGGGTAGTGGCAGGACTTGGCGACCGAGATGTTCGGTTCGAGCATCGCCAGGTGCCACGGGCGGCGGCCCGGCCGATAGCCGAACGTCGCGCCTTCCGCGGCGAGCGCGGCGATGCGGCGATCGAGGAAGTACGGCGACCAGATGTGCGGCATCAGGTGGACCGGCGCGCGCAGGATGGTCTGCAGCATTGGCGCGGCGGTCTTGTCGTATTGCGGCAGCAGCCACACTTCGTCGAACGGCGCACCGTTGAAGATGTGCCCCGACGGTTTGCCGAAGATCGGGGTTTCGCACAGGCCGGCATACACGTGCCCGCAGAAGAACGCGGCGATTTTCTTGCCGAGCGCCTTCATGTGCCTGAGCCATTCCACCGGCAGCTGCGCGCCCATTTCGATCACGACGTCGAGTTCGTGCGTGACGTCGGCGGGCTTCACGAGCGGGATGTCGAGGCCGTCGAGTTCGAGGCCGGCCGGCAGCGCGTTGGCGTCGCCGCCGTTCAGGAAGTAGACGGGGCCGACACGATCCGAGCGCTTGAGCATCATCGCGAGGAACGCGATGTTCTGGTGTATGCCGTTTTCCCAGATCGCCTGGCCGTCGCGCGCAAACAGCGAGATGCCGACCGCCGGCCGTTGCTTGCGGGTGCCGCCCGAGGCGGCTTCATTGATGTCCGTCACCGGTTGGTTTCCTCTGCGGCGTCGTGCGTCCGGGCATTGCGTCGAGCGTCTGGCCTGGAAGCGGCGCGCCGTGGATCGTCATGGTTGCATGTGCGCCGGTGCGCCGCGGCGGGCGAATCGGGCGACCGGGTTCGCGAGGGCGGCAGCCGGTTTCCGGCGTGTCGTCGGGTACGCCTGGCACGGCGTGCGAGTCGGGCAGGCTGCCCCGGCGACTGTCTGCGGCGATTGTGGCACGGAAACCACCGGTTTTGGCGGGACGTGACGAACTTTGACATAGCCGCCGGCCAACGGAAACGGGCGCCGGCGAAGCGGCGCCCGGGCGGTCCGGCGGCGGTCGGGTGCGAGCCCGGCGCGGCGCTGGCGGCCGGCCGGATCGGGGCGCCGCGCGCGGCGGCGGCCCGCTCAGTGCTGCAGTCGGATTTCGACGCGGCGGTTGCTGGCGCGGCCTTCCGGCGTCGCGTTGGACGCGACCGGATCGGCCTTGCCGCGACCCGTGACCGTCAGCGAGTCGGTCTTCAGGCCGTGCGCCTTCAGGTACGCCGCGACGGATTCGGCGCGGCGCTTCGACAGCGCGAGGTTGTAGTCGTCGCTGCCCACCGAATCCGTAAAGCCGGTGACGCTCACCTGCGAGTACGTGTGGTCGGCGCGCTCGCTCAGCAACCGGTCGAGCGATTCGCGCGCGGTCGGGGCGAGCGTCGCGTGGTCGGTCGCGAACAGCGCGTCGCCCGACAGGTTCACCTGTTCGACGACCGCAGCCGCCGGCGCGGCGGCCGACGCCGCTTCGGCCGGCGCCGCGCCGCACTGGAACACGAGCGTCGCGGGATCGGATTTGTCGCGCAGCGCGCGGGCCGAGTCGACGGCGCGCACCGGCTCTTCGCCGCAAATCTTGCGGGCGGCCTTCATGCAGGTCTGCGGGCCCGACAGCAGGCCGTGGCAGTCCACCTGGAAGGTCCGCACGCCGTCGCGCGGCTGCAGTTCGGAAGCGCTGAAGGTCGGGCCGGATGCGGTCGAGCACGCGGCGAGGGCCGTTGCGGAAAGTGCGAGCGCAAGAGCGAGTTTGTTCACGGTTACATCCTCAATGCTTGGGTTGACTGAAGCCCGCCACGGGTGGCGCGGCGGGCTCGTCCGGCCGTCGGGGCCGCCGCGGGCCGTCCGGCTGGCGAGCCGGGCGGCCTGGCGGCGCGACGCGTTACTTCCACTGGTACAGCATGCCGGCGCCGATCACCTTCTGACCGCCGCTGAAGCCGCCGTTGATCGACGCCTTCAGGTTCTCCGTGATGCGAGCCTGCATGTTGACCGCCATCGCCTTCTGGCCGAGGAAGGTCGACGTACCCACGCCCATCCCGAAGTTGGCATCGCGATCGAGCTGCGGGATCGATGCCATCGCGCCGACGGCCGCGATACCCTGCTTCGCCATCTGGTCGGTCTGCTGCAGTTGCGAACCCAGCGAGTTGATCTGCGCCTGCTGGCCCGACAGTGCCGTCGACAGCGTCGTCTGCACCTGCGTCAGCTGGTTCACGTTCACCGCGTCGGTGCCTTGCGTACCCGGCGCGACGTTCGTGATCTGGCGCTGCTGCTGGTCGTTGCCGACCGACACCACGTTCGAGCGGCCGCCGTCGTTGGAGCCCGCACCGATCGCCACCGAGTTCGAACCCGCGGTGACGACCGGGAGGTCGTTGCCCTTGCCGTTCAGGTCGGCGGCGACGCCGTTGTTGTTGTTGGAACGAATCGTGTTGTTGTTGATCGTCGTCGACAGCGAGTTCAACGTGTTGTTGATGTTGTTCACGCCGGTCGACAGCGAGGCCACGTTGCTGTTCGTCGTGCTCAGGCCGGTGGACAGCGAGCCGATGCCGGTCGAGGTCGACGTCGACAGCGAGTTGACGTTGCTGTTCGTCGTGCTCAGGCCCGTCGACAGCGAGTTGATCGCGGTCGAGGTCGACGTGGACAGCGAGGCCACGTTGCTGTTCGTCGCGCTCAGGCCGGTGGACAACGAGTTGATGCCCGTCGACAGCGACGCGACGTTCGACGCGGTCGACGTCGACAGCGTGTTGATCGCGTTGTTCGTCGCGTTGAGCTGGCTGCCGTTGATCGCGTCCGTGCTGCTGGCCGAGATCCGGCCCGCGGCGACGTTCGTGATCTGGCGTTCCTGGCCCGGTGCGCCGACGCTCACCACGCCGACCGGCGAACCGCCTGCGAAGGGGTACGTGACGCCGCCGATCGTGGCGCTCGACGTCGGGTTCGCGGCGCTCGTGACCGAGTTCGCGCCGAGTGCGATCGAGTTGGCGACGTTGGCCTGTGCGTTCGTGCCGAAGGCGAGTGCGTCGGCGGCGGTTGCCTTCGCAGCCGAGCCGTACGCTTGCGCGCCGGTGGCGCTTGCCGTGGCCTGGTTGCCGAGCGCGATCGTGTTGTCCGCGGTGGCCTGGTTCGAGCTGCCGAGGGCGAGCGCGCTCGCGCCGTTGGCCGTGTTCGCGTTGCCGAGCGCCACTGCGCCGTTGCCGGTCGCCGTGTCGTTCGCACCCATCGCCACCGCGCCGGTACCCGTTGCGATGCTCGGGTCGCCGATCGCGACCGCGCCGTCGCCGGTTGCCGTGTTGCCGGAGCCGATCGACACGGCCTTGCCGCCCGTTGCCGAGGCGTTCTGGCCGATGGCGACCGCGCCTGCCGTCTGTGCGTTCGAGCCGTCGCCGACCGCGACGCTGCTGGCGCCTGCCGCGCTGGCGTTCACGCCGGCCGCGAGGGCGTTGGTGCCCGTTGCGCCCGTGTTGTCGTAGTTGGCTTGCTGCACGCCGTTGTCGTTGACGCTGTAGTAGTGCGTCTTCGCGGCGTTGATCGCGGTCGAGGTCGAGGTCGACAGCGAGGTGATCGAGCTGGTCGCGGACGACAGGCCCGTCGACGTCGAAGTCGACAGCGAGATTACCGAACTATTCGTCGAGCTGAGGCCGGTGGACAGCGAACCGATCGAGCTGTTGGCCGACGAGAGGCCCGTCGAGGTCGAGGTCGACAGCGAGGTGATGGAGCTGTTCGCCGAGGACAAGCCGGTCGAGGTCGACGTGGACAGCGACGTGATGGAGCTATTCGCCGAGGACAGGCCGGTCGACGTCGAAGTCGACAGCGAGGTGACTGAGCTATTGGTCGACGAGAGGCCGGTCGAGAGCGAACCGATCGAGCTGTTGGCCGACGAGAGACCGGTCGAGGTCGAGGTCGACAGCGACGTGATCGAGCTGTTGGCCGAGGACAGACCCGTCGAGGTCGAAGTCGACAGCGAGGTCACCGAACTATTGGTCGAGCTGAGACCCGTGGACAGCGAACCGATCGAGCTGTTAGCCGACGAGAGGCCGGTCGACGTGGAAGTCGACAGCGAGGTGATCGAGCTGTTGGCCGAGGACAGGCCCGTCGAGGTCGACGTGGACAGCGAGGTGATCGAGCTGTTGGCCGAGGACAGGCCCGTCGAGGTCGACGTGGACAGCGACGTGATCGAGCTGTTGGCCGACGACAAGCCGGTCGAGGTCGAGGTCGACAACGAGGTGATCGAGCTGTTAGCCGACGACAAGCCGGTCGAGGTCGAAGTCGACAGCGACGTCACCGAGCTATTCGTCGAGCTGAGGCCCGTGGACAGCGAACCGATCGAGCTGTTGGCCGACGACAGGCCCGTCGACGTCGAAGTCGACAGCGACGTCACCGAACTATCCGTCGAGCTGAGGCCCGTGGACAGCGAACCGATCGAGCTGTTGGCCGACGACAGGCCCGTCGACGTGGAAGTCGACAGCGACGTCACCGAACTATTCGTCGAGCTGAGGCCCGTGGACAGCGAACCGATCGAGCTGTTAGCCGACGACAGGCCGGTCGAGGTCGAAGTCGACAGCGAGGTCACCGAACTATCCGTCGAGCTGAGGCCCGTGGACAGCGAACCGATCGAGCTGTTGGCCGACGAGAGACCGGTCGACGTCGAGGTGGACAACGACGTGATCGAGCTGTTTGCCGACGACAGACCGGTCGACGTCGAAGTCGACAGCGACGTGATCGAACTGTTAGCCGACGAGAGGCCGGTCGAGGTCGAGGTCGACAGCGAGGTCACCGAACTATCCGTCGAGCTGAGGCCCGTGGACAGCGAACCGATCGAGCTGTTGGCCGACGAGAGACCGGTCGACGTCGAGGTGGACAGCGACGTGATCGAGCTGTTTGCCGACGAGAGACCGGTCGACGTCGAGGTGGACAACGACGTGATCGAGCTGTTTGCCGACGACAGACCAGTCGACGTCGAAGTCGACAGCGACGTGATCGAGCTGTTAGCCGACGAGAGGCCGGTCGAGGTCGAGGTCGACAGCGAGGTGATCGAGCTGTTAGCCGAGGACAAGCCGGTCGACGTCGAAGTCGACAGCGAGGTGACCGAGCTATTGGTCGACGAGAGGCCGGTCGAGAGCGAACCGATCGAGCTGTTGGCCGAGGACAGGCCGGTCGAGGTCGAGGTCGACAGCGAGGTCACCGAACTATCCGTCGAGCTGAGGCCCGTGGACAACGAACCGATCGAGCTGTTAGCCGACGAGAGGCCCGTCGACGTCGAGGTCGACAACGACGTGATCGAGCTATTAGCCGAGGACAAGCCGGTCGAGGTCGAAGTCGACAGCGAGGTGACTGAGCTATTGGTCGACGAGAGGCCGGTCGAGAGCGAACCGATCGAGCTGTTGGCCGACGAGAGGCCCGTCGACGTCGAGGTCGACAACGACGTGATCGAGCTATTAGCCGAGGACAAGCCGGTCGAGGTCGAAGTCGACAGCGAGGTGACTGAGCTATTGGTCGACGAGAGGCCGGTCGAGAGCGAACCGATCGAGCTGTTGGCCGA
>NZ_JAAGPC010000091.1:0-36291 GCF_017104595.1 Burkholderia sp. Tr-20390
CCCGGGCGGCGACACGCGGCGCAGCGCGGGTCGCCGCGGCGGCATCAGAAGCGGTCGGCGAGCCCCATTGCCGGGTCGCTGACCGAGTGGCGGCCGGTTTCGACACGGCCGGCGACGCGGCGCGAGAAACTCGCGTCGCTGTCCGCGGTGACGATGAAGTCGTACCAGTGGCCGGTCGAGTCGAGCTTCCAGTGCAGCTCGGCCTGGTCGCCGGCGCGTACCGTGACCGTCCACGTGGTACCGGTACCGTGGCCGTGACCCTGGCTGTTGCCGTCCTCGTTGCCGTGGCCATGACCGCGATCGTCGTGCGCGCCGCGGCCGGACAGCGGCCCGTAGACCTGGTTCGACCTCACGGTGAAGCGCACCGTCCCGCCGCCGTGGTTGCGCAGCTTCAGGTGGAGGTTGCCGCTCGCGCCCGCATAGCCGACGCGAACTTCCGGCTGCGGCGCGCGTGCACCGGCCAGGCGGCTGAGGTCGCCGGTGAAGCGGCGGTGATAGCCGTTCGGGCCCAGCACCCACAAGTCATATTTACCGCCGTTGTCGGCGCGCGCGGCCCAGTCGCCGTGCAGCGTCTTGCCCGGTTCGACGACGTAGCGCCGCGGCAGGCGGTCGAGGTGCAGCTTGTCATAGACGTGAAACACGGCGGCCGCGCGGCCCGTGTTCGCGAACTTCAGCGTGACCGTGCCGGTGCCGGCATCGGTACGCGCGCTGGCATGGAGTTCGTAAGGCAGCGCGCGCGACGGGCGCACGCCGATCGCCTGGGCGGGCAGCGACGGCGCGGCCGGCGGCACGATCTTCGGCGCGGCCTGTTGCGCGGCGCTCAGCGCGTCGACCTGGCTTTTCGTCGTATGGCCCGCGAGCGTCGGCAGCGGTTCGTTGTTCGGCGAGCGGAAGTTGAACGCGCTCGTCAGGTCGCCGCACACCGCGCGGCGGTACGCGCTGATCTGCGGCTCCGCGACGCCGAAGCGCTTTTCGAGGAAGAGCAGCGTCGACGTATGGTCGAACACCTGCGAGTTGACCCAGCCGCCGCGGCTCCACGGCGACACGACCCACATCGGCACGCGCGGGCCCGGGCCGTACGGACGGCCGTCGATCGCCGGCTGGCTCGACGTGGCCGGCGTGAAGTCGTGGTACTCGGCGGCGACGTCGGCATCCCGCAGCGTATGGCCGCCCGCGAGCGTGCCGTCGGCGTTGCGCGACGGCACGGCCGGCGACGGCATGTGGTCGAAGAAGCCGTCGTTTTCGTCGTAGTTCACCAGCAGCACGGTCTTGCTCCATACCTCCGGGTTCGCCGTCAGCGCATCGAGCACGGCCTGCACGTACCAGCCGCCCTGCGCGGGGCTCGACGGCCCCGGATGTTCGCTGTACACGGACGGCGGGATGATCCACGACACCTCGGGCAGCGTGCCGTTGCGGATGTCGTCGCGGAACGATTCGAGGAAGCCGTACGGCATCGTGTTGCCGAACCCCTTCGCGAGCGGGCTCAGCGGATCGTCGATCGCCGGATCGTAGAACGCGCCGGCCGCCGTCACGGGCTGCGTGATGTCCGTCGACGCGACGTACGCGGGCCGGCGCGCGGGCGGCATCTGCTCGATCGCCGCGCGCCAGTGGCGGAAGCTCATCATCTCGTTGCAGCCGAAGTTGTCGATCAGGCTCTGGTAGACCTTCCAGTTCACGCCGGCCTGCTGCAGCCGGTCGGCGTAGGTGGTCCAGGTCCAGCCCTGGCTCGACGGGCCGATGTCGTTGCCGCCGTTGAACTGGTTGTTCAGCGCGGCGATTTTCACGCGGCTGCCGTCGGCCGGGCTGATGCCGTTCGGGCCGTTGGTGCCGCTCCAGTAGAACAGGCGGTTCGCGATCGTGCCCGTGTGCATCCCGCAGTGATAGTGGTCGCACAGCGTGAACGCATCGGCGAGCGCGCGCTGGAACGGTACTTCCGCCGCGTCGTAGTAGCCCATCGACAGCGGCGTCTTCGCGTCGGGCCAGCGGTTCATCCGGCCATGGTCCCACGCGGCCTGCGCATCGGCCCACGTGTGCGGCGTGCCGCCGGCGCGCTGCGCGTTGCCCTGGCTCGCGTCGAGGTGATACGGCGTGACGGTGGTGGCGGGCGTCGGCTTCGTGTACGTCTGGTAGAACACGTTGCGGCCGTTCGGCGACGGCACCGCGAAGCGGTCGCCGTAACCGCGCACGCCCTTGAACGTGCCGAAGTAGCTGTCGAATGCGCGGTTCTCCATCATCAGCAGCACGACGTGCTTCACGTCCTGGATGGTTCCCGTTTCGTGAAACGCGGGAATCGCGAGCGCGCGGCGGATGCTCGGCGGAAACGCGGACAGCGCGGCGGCGGCGAGGCCGGAAGTGGCGGTTTGCTGGAGGAATTTGCGGCGTGACGTCATGGCGTTCGGGTCCTGTGATGATGGGAGCGTTCGTGACTTCGTCTGGCGGCGCCCGTGCATCGCCCCCCTGGGACGATTCGCGCGGCGTGTGCGTTCGAGTGCATCGGCCGCGCGTGGGGAGGTGCGCGCATCGCGCGCGATGCGTGGTGTCGCGCGGATGCCTTGGCCGTCGCCGCGATCCCGTGCAACGCGCGCTCGTGATGCGCGGCCGGGACGTCGGCACACGCCGGCCCGGCACATGCCGGGTTGGGCGGCGCCCAGTCTAGGGAGGCGGCGTGACGTCGACGTGATGAAGACATGACATCGCATGTCGTGCGCGTGACGTTGCGTGCGCAACGATTGATCGGGAAGCGATGCGTGTCGACGATGAGTCAGGAATTACCGATTGCCGTTGCGGAATCGGTCAGATTGTTCCTGTTCGCGGTGGCGCGGCGTAATCGCGCATCGTTGCGGGTGCAACGGCATCGCGTGACGCCCATGTTTCAAGTGCGTGAAATCGGATAAGCTCGACACGTTGCTGCGCACGTGCGCAGCCCGCGCGACTGGCGCGACTTTTCGGACCCGGCCCACCCATGACCGACATCACGATCCGGCACAGCGAGGCGCACGACGTCGACGCGATCCGGCAAATCGCCGCGCATCCCGCGGTGTACGCGAATACGTTGCAGCATCCGTTTCCGTCGCTCGAGAAATGGCAGAAGCGGCTCGACGGCGCGCGCGAGCACGGCGTGAGCCTCGTCGCCGAAATCGACGGCGTGGTGGTCGGCCATCTCGGCCTGCATCCCGAACAGAATCCGCGCCGTCGCCATGCGGCAGGGCTCGGCATGATGGTCGACGCGACGCGCCACGGGCGCGGCATCGGCAGCCGGTTGCTCGCGGCCGCGATCGATCTCGCGGAAAACTGGCTGAACATCACGCGCCTCGAGCTGACCGTGTTCACCGACAACCGCGCGGCCATCGCGCTCTACGAGAAGCATGGCTTCCGGGTCGAGGGTGAATCGCCGGGTTATGCGTTGCGCGATGGCGTGCATGCGTCCGTGTATCACATGGCGCGGATCAAGGCGCGGCAGTGAAGGCTCGGCCGACGCGTATCTGACAGCACGCGCGGCCGTGATGCCGCGCGTCATATTCATTCGAGAATTCGTTCGTTTTCTGCCGGCTGTGCCCGTCGTATCGTCGAAGGATTTGCCGGTCGCCTCGGCCGGCGTGCGTTTTTCCGAAACGATCATGCGCGGCGTTGCACGTCGGCAGGCTTCATCGTCATCGCTTCATGGCTGTTGCTTCCCAGCCATCGCTTCGCGCGCCGCACCTTCCCGCAACCGTCTCTTTCAACGGACCCGCTTCGATGAAAACTGCTCTCCGGAATCTGACTGCCGCCTGCCTGCTCGCCGCCGCGGGTGCGGCGCTTGCCGCTGCCACGCCCACGGGCGCTCCGGCGGCGAGCGCCGCGCCTGATGGCGCGCACCTGCCGCCCGGCATCGCGTGGCAGCACGGCGACGTCGACGCCGCGTTCGCGCTGGCGAAGCGCACCGGCAAGCCGCTGCTGCTCTACTGGGGCGCGGTGTGGTGCCCGTCGTGCAACCAGGTGAAGTCGACGATCTTCAGCCAGCAGGCATTCAAGACCCGCTCGTCGTTCTTCGTGCCCGTATATCTCGACGGCGATACCGAAAGCGCGCAGAAGCTCGGCGAGCGCTTCAAGGTGCACGGCTACCCGACGATGATCCTGTTCCGTCCCGACGGCACCGAAGTGACGCGGCTGCCGGGCGAAGCCGATCTCGATCGCTACATGCAGGCGCTGTCGCTCGGGATGACGGCCGCGCATCCGGTGCGTCAGACGCTCGCGACCGCGCTGAAGAATGGTGCGTCGCTGACGCCGGACGAATGGCGGCTGCTGGCCGACTATTCGTGGGATACCGACGGTGCGCTGCCGGTGGCGGCCGATCGCGTCGCCGAGACGCTGCAGTCGCTCGCGCAACGCGCACGCGCGGCCGGTGCGAAGGCCGAATCGGCGCGCTTCGCGCTGAAGTCGGCCGTGGTCGCCGCGTCCGACGATCCGGCGCAGGCCGGCGCGCTCGACAAGGCGGCGCTTGCCGATTCGTTGCGCACGGTGCTGCAGGATCCGGTGTTGTCGCGCGCCGACTCGGACGTGCTGGTTGCGGCGCCCGCGCGCGTGGTCGCGTATCTCGGCGGCGACGACGCGCCGCGCGCGAAATTGCGCGGCGCGTATGACACGGCCCTCGCGCGCCTGTCGACCGATTCCACGCTCTCGTCGATCGACCGGCTGATGGCGCTGCATGGCCGCGTGCTGCTCGCGCGCGGCGATGCACGCAAGGGGGCACCCCTGGCCGCGCCGGCGCTGGCCGACACGGCGCGCAAGCAGATCGCCGCGTCGGTGCAGGGCGCCGCGAACGCCTACGAGCGGCAGGCGCTCGTCAGCGAAGGGGCCGACACGCTGACCGACGCGGGGCTGTACGACGAGTCGGATGCATTGCTGAAGACCGAGCTGACGCGCTCGTCCACGCCGTACTACTTCATGTCCGGGCTGGCTGCGAATGCGAAGGCGCGCGGCGACAAGGCCGCGGCGCTCGACTGGTACCGCAAGGCCTATGACGCGGCGAGCGGGCCGGCGACGAAGCTGCGCTGGGGCGCGACCTACTTTGCGAATGCGGTCCAACTGGCGCCGGACGATTCGGCGCGCATCGAAGGGATTGCCGCGAGCGTGCTCGCGCAGGCCGACAAGACGCGCGACGCGTTCTACGGCGCGAACCTGCGCGCGCTGACCAAGGTCGTCACGCAGTTGAACCAGTGGCGCGCCAGCGGCGCACACGATGCATCGGTCAAATCGATCGCGAAGCAGCTCGACGGTATCTGTGGGAAACTGCCCGCCGGCGATCCGCAGGCAAGCGCCTGCGCGCGCCTGATCCAGCCGGTCAAGGCATAGATCCGGTGGCACTGCGTGGGCTGTCGGGATGCCTTCCGGCGCTTGTCCCGATACCCACGAGGCCACCGACACCATGCCCCACCTGACGCTCGAATATTCCGCGAACCTCGACGGGTTCGATGCCGGCGCGACCTTGCGCGCGCTCAATGCCGCGCTGGCCGCGTCCGGTCATTTCAACGAGCTCGACATCAAGAGCCGCGCGCTGCGGTTTGATACATTCGCGGTCGGCACGTCGCCGGCGCCGCGCGCGTTCGTCCACGCGAAGCTCGCGGTGCTGAGCGGCCGGACGACCGACGTCAAACGTGAATTTTCGGAGCAGGTGCTGGCGGAACTGAAGCGGCACGTCGTTGCGCCGCCCGGCACGCACCTGCAGCTGAGCGCGGAAATACTCGAACTGGAACGCGAGTCCTACGCGAAAGCAAGCATCGAGCCGCGCTGAGCGTACGGTGCGTGCGGTGCGTGCGGTGCGTGCGGTGCGTGCGGCGCGTGCGGCGCGAGCCGCGAACGTGGCGGTGATGCGCGCACGGCCGGCGGATTCGAAACCGGACTATTGACCCGTGGAGTACGTGCCGCGATTGCCGTAGCCGGCGCCCGCGGCCCGCGGTGCACCCTGCTGCCGCGCGATCTTCGCCTCGGCGGCCTGAATGCTGGCCGGGTAGAACCAGTCGCTCGGCTGGAAGCCGGCCTTTCTCAGTGCAACCACTTCGGCATGCACTTCGGCGCGCGTGAGCGGCTGGCTGGTTTGCGCCTGCGCGGCGAGCGGCGCGGCGAAGACGGCGGCGAGGGCGATGGTGCGGATGAGCGGGTTCATGAGCGGATACCTCCAGGTTTTCGACGGCGCCGATCGCATGCGGTCACCGTTGAAAGCAGTGTAGGCCTCGCCCGACGCGCGAAAAATGCCGCTGCGACCAACGTAGTGTTCTGCTGCGGATAACAATGAGTGAGCCGGCGAGCGCGTGCGGGCGGCGTGCGGCAAAAGGGGGGAGGAGTGGAGGAGCGGCCGGCCGCATCGACGCGGCCGGCGGGCGGCGGCCCGGAGATGGGCCGCTGCCGGGGTGTTACACGAGCCCCGTCGTGTAGTACACGGCGATCACGAAGAACACCGCGAGCGTCTTGATGATCGTGACCGCGAAGATGTCGCGATACGACTCGCGGTGCGTGAGGCCCGTGACCGCGAGCAGCGTGATCACCGCGCCGTTGTGCGGCAGCGTGTCCATGCCGCCGCTGGCCATCGCGACGACCCGGTGCAGCACGTCCAGCGGGATATTGGCGGCCTGCGCACCCTTGATGAACAGGTCCGACATCGCGGCGAGCGCGATGCTCATGCCGCCCGACGCCGAGCCCGTGATACCGGCGAGCGAGCTGACCGACACGGCCGCGTTGACGAGCGGGTTCGGGATGCTCTTCAGCGCATCGCTGACGACGAGGAAGCCCGGCAGCGCGGCGATCACGCCGCCGAAGCCGTATTCCGACGCGGTGTTCATCGCGGCGAGCAGCGCACCGGCGACGGCGGCCTTCGAACCGGCCGCGAAGCGCCCGCTCACGCGCTTGAATGCGGTCAGGACGACCAGCACGATGCCGAGCAGCAGCGCAGCCTCGACCGACCAGATCGCGACGACCGTCTTGATCGACGTCGTGACCGGCGCGTGCACGCCGGGCAGCACGTCCGGCGCGACCGTGTACGACGCGGCGCCGTACCACTGCGGAATCAGCTTCGTGAACGCGAAGTTCGACACGCCGACCAGGATTAGCGGCAGGATCGCGAGCGCGGGATGCGGCAGCGACGTGGTCTCGACGCGTTCCGGCTCGTTGACGAGCGACGTGCCGTAGCCTTCGCCCTTCGCCATCGCCGAACGGCGGCGCCATTCGAGATACGTGAGGCCGACGACGATGATGAACAGCGAGCCGATCGTGCCGAGCACCGGCGCGGCCCAGGCGGTCGTCTTGAAGAACGTGGTCGGGATGATGTTCTGGATCTGCGGCGTGCCGGGCAGCGAATCCATCGTGAACGAGAACGCGCCGAGCGCGATCGCGCCGGGCATCAGCCGTTTCGGGATGTTGCTCTGGCGATAGAGTTCGGCCGCGAACGGATAGACCGCGAACACCACGACGAACAGCGATACGCCGCCATAGGTGAGCAGCGCGCACACCGCGACGATCACCGCATTCGCGCGCGAGCGGCCGATGTAGCGGATCGCCGCATGGACGATCGACTCGGAGAACCCGGAGAGTTCGATCACCTTGCCGAACACTGCGCCGAGCATGAACACCGGGAAGTACAGCTTGACGAAGCCGACCATCTTCTCCATGAAGATGCCGGAGAAGACCGGTGCGACGGCGGCGGGTTCGGTCAGGAGCACCGCGCCGAGCGCGGCGATGGGCGCGAACAGGATCACGCTGTAGCCGCGATACGCGGCAAACATCAGGAACGCCAGCGCGGCGAGGACGATCACGAAAGACAAGGGAGTCTCCTAATGGCTTTGGTTGTTGTTCGATCGCGGGACGCGCCGCGGACCGGCTCAGGTTCGTGCAGGTTTCGTGCCATCGGCCGGATTGCGCCGCCGGACATGGGTCCGCCGGAGACTGGCGGGCCCGCGCCGGTCGTTGTCTGAGGATTCTACATAAAACGTCTCCATCCGGAGACGAAATGGCCGTCCGGCCAGCCCGTGGAATCGGGCAGGGCTTTCCTGGACAACGCATTGCGGCGTGTCTCCGGAGTGAGATAATCCGTCTCGATCCGGAGACAACCGGCCCAAAATACACGGAGACGACGACACGATGATGAATGACTGGGCCCGCCTGCCCGTCAACTACGGCGACGTGCTGCGGCGCGCCGCCGAGTCGCTGTTCCGGACCTTCGAGGATTCGAGCGCGGGCACGGTGGTCGTCGATCGCGATGCGCGCGTCGTGTGGATGAACGAGCGGTACGCGGCGCGCTTCGGTTTCGCCGATCCGCAGCAGGCCGTCGGCCTCGACTGCGAGGCCGTGATCCCGAACAGCCTGATGCGCGAGGTCGTGTCGACCGGGCAGCCGATCCTGCTCGACATCATGGAGACGGGCCGCGAGCCGCTCGTCGTCACCCGCCTGCCGCTGAAGAACGAGGCCGGCGAGACGGTCGGCGCGATCGGCTTCGCGCTGTTCGACCAGTTGAAGACGCTTACGCCGATCTTTTCCCGCTACGCACAGCTTCAGCAGCAGCTGATCGCGACGCAGCGTTCGCTCGCGCAGGCGCGCCGCGCGAAATACACGTTCGCGAGCTTCGTCGGCACGAGCGCCGCGAGCCTCGAAACCAAGCGTCAGGCGCGCCGCGCCGCGCAGGTCGATTCGCCGGTGCTGCTGCTCGGCGAGACGGGCACCGGCAAGGAACTGCTTGCGCATGCGATTCACGCGGCGTCGGCGCGCGCGCTCCAGCCGCTCGTGACCGTCAACGTCGCCGCGATTCCCGACACGCTGCTCGAAACCGAATTCTTCGGCGCGGCGCCCGGTGCGTACACGGGTGCCGATCGCAAGGGGCGCATCGGCAAGTTCGAGCTGGCCGATCGCGGCACGCTGTTTCTCGACGAGATCGGCGACATGCCGCTGCCGTTGCAGGGCAAGCTGTTGCGCGTGCTGCAGGACAAGGAATTCGAGCCGGTCGGCTCGAACCGGATCGTGCGCGCCGACGTCCGGATCATCGCGGCCACGAGCGCCGACCTGCCGGCGCTGGTCGCGGCCGGGCGTTTTCGCGCGGATCTCTATTACCGGCTGAACGTGCTGACGATCCACGCGCCGCCGCTGCGCGCGCGCGCGTCCGACATCGCGGCGCTCGTCTACGCGACGCTCGAGGAGCTGGCCGCGCAGCACGGGCGCGCCGCCCATTGCGAGCTGACCGACGATGCGCTGCGGATGCTGTGTGCGTATCCGTGGCCGGGCAACGTGCGCGAGTTGCGCAACACGCTCGAACGCGCGCTGATGCTGTCGGACCGATCGGTGATCGATGCGCGCGCGCTCGCGCCGTTCCTTGGGCCGGTGCGCGTATCGACGGACGGCGCCGCACCGGCGCAGCCGCTGGCCGTGGCACCGGTCGAACGGCGCGCGGGCGAGCGGCCTGCTGTGCCGGCCGCTTCGTATGCCGATGCATTGGCGGCGTGGGAGCGCCAGTTCCTGACCGATGCGCTGGCGGCCTGCGACGGGAAGGTGGTGGAAGCGGCCGCGCGCATCGGGATCGGCCGCGCGACGCTGTACAAGAAACTGGCGGCACTGGGCATCGACCGGTAAGCCAGACGGCCAAGCGTGCGCGCTCGAGCGTGAAGCACCGAACAGGAGATCACGATGAAACGGATCGGCATCGCAGGGTGGCTGACCATGTTGCTGGCGACCGCTGCGTTCGCGCAGTCCGGCGACCCCGATGCGCCCGAGGCGCGGCGCAACTGGTACAACGATCCGTTCATCGCGCTGTCGCGGGACGTGGCCGAATGCCCGTTGCCGCTCGGCCCGTGGATGACCCGGGCCGAGATGACGGACGACGCGCATTACCGCGCCGAACGCGGCACCACCTGCTGGCTCGCGCATCGCTGCACGAAGCCGAATTCCTATATGTATGACGCACCGATCGCCGATGCCGTGAAGGCGCACTTCGCCGGCTCCGATCGGCTGCATGGCACGAGCCTGTGGATCACCGTGCAGCGACGTTTCATTTACGTCGAAGGATGTGCGGACACGGCGTTCGATCAGCCGGCGTTGCAGCGCGAACTCGAGGCGCTTCCGGACGTCGAGCAGGTGTTCGTTCGCATCACCGACGATCCACGCAAGCGCTTGCCGTACAAGGCGCGCGGGCAACCCGGCCGTACGCCGAACTGACGGCCGAAGGGCCGCGCATGGCATACTCGCGACATTCAAAAAAAGGTTGACGGGAACCACAATGAAACACATGCTTGCGTCGGTCTGTCGGTGGCCTCGGGCGGCCGTTGTTTGGGCTCTGGTTGCAGGGCTCGGCGGGTGTGGCGGCAGCGCACCGCTGTTCACTTCGGATGGGCGTCCGACTACCCAGGTGCAATGCACCGGTAGCGACTGGAGCAATTGCACGGACAACGCGCGGGCGATCTGCAACGGCGATTTCGAAGTGATTCAGCAATCGAGCGATGACGCCACGCGAAATCTTCTCTTCGCGTGCAAGAAAAAGAGCGGTTATTGATCCCGAGATAACCGGCTGAGGCGACCACGATCGGGCGAAGCGTTTTTCTGTTGGCTGAGCGTCATCTATTTTTCACGAATAACACTCACGGAGTCCCATCCATATGGCGACCTACAGGCAACTGACCGCGCAGCTCGAACGGCTTCAGCAAAAGATCGACAAGGAACGTGAAAAGGCGATTGCCGATGCGATTGCCGATATCCGCGCGAAAATCGAGGAATACGACATTACGCCGGAAGAGCTCGGGTTTCGTCCGGTAGGCGCGGCCGCTGGCGCAGCCAAGCCGAAGCGCGTGTCGCCGCCGAAATATTTGAACCCGAAGACGGGGGAAACCTGGAGTGGCCGCGGGCGCTCGCCGACCTGGCTCGGCAAGAATCGCGAGCGTTTCCTGATCAAGGACTGACTCCCGAAAAACCTCACCTTTCGCGTACTGACTGACGGTGCGAACGGCCATGCGGCCGTCGCACCGTTTTGTTTTTGCGCATTTCCGGCGCGATTCCCGACGGCGTATTGAACTGAGACGCCGCGCAATTAACGGATCCCGTTTTGCGAATTCGCTGCGATTCGACGGGATATCGCGGTGAATTCCGGTAAACAGCCGCGCAATTGCGCAGCGCATGCGCATTGGTCTGCGCCATTCTCGTGGTGCACGCATGCTGCGAATTTCGATCACCTTTCGCGTGTTGGCGCGTGGCGCCGTGCAATTCCCGAAGAGTCTCACCATGGCTCCTGTAAATCCTCACCTTTGACGAAGCGCACGCAGCGTCGCGCTGCACGCCTGCACCGTGTGCGCCGGGCGAATGTGCTCGGCCGGCGCGCGGCGAGGGCTTCCGTACTGGTGTTGCAGGCCCATGATGCGAGCGTTGACGTGGGTCGAACAGT
Organism: Burkholderia sp. Tr-20390; assembly: GCF_017104595.1. NCBI lineage: Bacteria > Pseudomonadati > Pseudomonadota > Betaproteobacteria > Burkholderiales > Burkholderiaceae > Burkholderia > Burkholderia sp. Tr-20390. The sequence continues at coordinate 11,387 of NZ_JAAGPC010000091.1, forward strand.
CGGCCGTTCGGCATATAGGCAGCCGCATGCGCTTCGCCTATGCTTGGGGTTCGCGTCGATCGGCGTATGGCCTGCCCGTGCCGCATGCCGATCGGGTCGTCTTTCGTTACCGCAGGGAGCCGATGTGACCGTTCGCCATCTCGATGCGTTGTTCCAGCCCAAGTCCGTTGCGGTCGTCGGCGCGTCGTCGCGCGCGGGCAGTATCGGCGCGATGGTGTGGTCGCGCGTGCTCGACGGTGGATTCGAGGGGCCCGTGTGGCCCGTCAATCCGAAGTATCGTGAGCTGCACGGGCATCCGGTCGTTGCCGATGTCGACCGGTTGCCCGCGCCGCCGTCGGTGGCCGTGATCTGCACGCCGCCCGCGACCTGGGCCGGGATCGTGCGCAAGCTCGGCGAGCTCGGCACGCGCGTTGCGGTGATCGTCGGCGAGGCGCGCACCGACGCCGATCACGCCGCGCTCGATCGCACGCTGAAGGCGGCGAAGCCGTTCGTGCTCCGTATCGTCGGGCCGGGCAGCCTCGGCGTGCTGTCGCCCGCACGGCACGCGCATTTCGGCGCGCCGGCCTACACGGCACGATCGGGCGGCGTCGCATGGGTGTCGCAATCGAACGCGCTGACGAACGCGGTGCTCGGCTGGGCCGATGCACGGGGCCTCGGCTTTTCGCACGTCGTCGCGCTCGGCGGCGAGTCCGACGTCGATGCGGGCGACGTGCTCGACTATCTCGCGAGCGATCCCGGCACGCGCGCGATCCTGCTCGAACTCGATACCGTGCGCGCCGCGCGCAAGTTCATGTCGGCCGCGCGCGCGGCCGCACGCAACAAGCCGGTGCTCGCATTGCGCACCGGCCGCGCGGATCCCGGCGACGCGCTCTATACGGCGGCGTTCCAGCGCGCGGGGATGGTGCGGGTGGATGCGCTCGACGATCTGCTCGACGAGATCGAGACGCTCGGTGTCGGCCGCGTCACGGCGCGCGGCGCGGCCACGCTCGTGACGAGCGATGCGGGGGTCGCGAAACTCGCGGTCGATGCGGTGGCCGAGGTGCGCGACGTGCTGACCGACTGGTCGCCCGCGGCCACGTCGGCGGTGTCGGCGGCGCTGCCGCATCTCGCATCGCCCGGCAATCCGCTGACGCTGGGCGACGATGCGCGCCCCGAGCATTTCGCCGCGGCGGTCAAGGCGCTCGCGCCGTTCCCGCAAACGGGCACGCTGTTCGTCGTCCATTCGACTTCCCACAGCGCGCCGGCCGATGCGGTTGCGCATACGCTGATCGAATCACGGCAGTACGCGCATCGCGGCATCCTCGCGTGTTTCTTCGGCGCGGTCGATGCGGCGACGCGCGATGCACTGCACGCGAATGGCATTCCGGTGCACACCACGCCGCAGCGGCTCGCGCGCGCGTATGCGCGTCTCGTCGACTACAACCTCGGGCGGCAACTGCTGATGCAAACGCCCGAGGGTACGCCGCTGCAGCCGGCCGAGTGCGTGGCATCCGCGCAGGCCGATGCGCGCCGGATGGTCGAAGCCGGCCAGCATGAACTGACCGGCGAAGCCGCGCTGCGCTGGCTGTCTCATTTTGGCCTGCAGGGCGAGCCTGCCGTCGAGTCGGCCGGAAAGAAAGTCGTCGATGTCACCGTCGACATGTACGACGATTCGAACTTCGGCCCGGTGTTTCGCTATGCCGTGCCGCCCGCGGACGGCGTATCGGCGCCGTTCGTCGTCTATGGCCTGCCGCCGCTGAACACCGTGCTAGCCCGCGCGGTGATGGAGCGCTCGCCGTACGCACGCAGCACACCCATCGAGCCGACGCTCGATGCGTTGACGGCGCTGTCGCAGGTCGTCTGCGACGTGCGTGAAGTCGTTGCGATGTCGGTCACGCTGCGCGTGCTGTCCGACCGCGCGCACGTGATCGCGCCGCGCATCACGCTGGCAGCGGGGCGCAGCCGGCTCGCGATCATGCCGTATCCGCGTCACCTCGAGCAGACGCTCGAGTGGCGCGGCGAGACGGTGACGATCCGCCCGATCCGTCCGGAAGACGAGGCCGCGCACAACGAACTGCTCGGTGCGATGACGCCGGAGGATCTGCGGATGCGTTTCTTCGGCGCGGTGCGCAGCTTCGATCATTCGCAGGTCGCGCGCATGACGCAGATCGATTACGACCGTGAGATGGCCTTCATCGTGTCGTTCACCGATGTGTCGGGGCGCGACCACACGCTCGCGGTGGTGCGCGCGGTGGCCGATCCCGACAACGAGACGGCGGAGTTCGCGATCGCGGTACGACCCGATCAGAAGGGCAAGGGGCTTGGCCGGCTGATGATGACCCGCATCATCGACTACGCGCGCTCGCGCGGAACCGCCTGGATGATCGGCGAGGCGCTGCGCGAGAACACGGCGATGATCTCGCTGGCAAAGGCGTGCGGGTTCGCGGTGTCGACGACGGAGGAGCCTGGCGTCGTGGGCTTCAGGATGAAGCTGCAGCCGTAGCGTCTGTCGGCGGCCCGACGCGCGGAGGCGTTGCATGCGGTGGATGTCTCCGGCCTCCCGGCATGTTCCGAATGTTCCCGGTCAGGAATGCAGAGCATTCGAGCCTGCGTCGCGAGCGAAGCAACCGAGAAGGTGTCGGCGCCTGTTCGCAGCGGAAATGTCGACGCGCAAATGGCACCGATCCGGCACCGCGAGATGCGTACCGCTTGCCGCGATATCCGCCCCGCAGCGCTGTTTCAGACAAGGTGTCCGCACGCATTTACCGCCGCATTCCGCCTTCGAAAATTCGAAATTGCCCAAAAGGTGAGACTTTTCGGGAGCTGTCGGTGAGCTTCTCCGGGAAGGTTGGGGTGAGTCGATACGGGAGCGCTTGGTGAGCCAATACAGGAACACTCGGTGAGCCTTCCCGGGAATGGCTGGTGAGCACCTTCGGGAGCCGCCGGTGAGCCTTTCCGGGGCGCATGGGTGAGGATCTGCGGGAAGTGTCGGTGAGGACATCCGGGACGCCTGGGTGAGGGTCTCCAGGAGCCTGGGTGAGCTTATTCGGGAGGGTTAGGTGAGCGCTTGCGGGACGCAAAGGTGAGGCTTTTCGGGAGCGTCCGGATGCACGTCTCCCGCAAGCGCAACGCCGGCCTGGGCCGGCGTCATGCGGGGTGCGGGCACGCATGAACCGTGCCCGTGGCTACATTCAGGCAGCGAGTTTCGACGCCGCGTCGTTCACCTGGTCGCGCGAAATCGCGAGTTCCTCGAGGTGCGGATCGGCATAGACGGCGCCGGTTTCGCGCTCGAGGCGGGCGATCGTCAGCGCACAGCGCGCGGTGTCCTTCGGCATTGCGATGAAGCGCTTGACCGATTCGCCGGACGTGAACGCTTCGAACAACGCGCCGCGCACGTCGTCCGGAAGCGTCTTGGTCCACTGGTACGGCTTGCCGTTGAACGTGATCGACGGCGGCAGCGTGCGTTCCTTCTTGGTCGCCGTGATGAGCCCGTAGGTGCGGGCCGCGTCGCCGATCTGCTCGGGCGAGAAGAGTTCGTCGGGCGTGATGTCGAACTGCTCGATGTAGCTCTCGATCGCCTGCATTGCAGCGGTACGATCGTCGCGCTTCTTCTGCGCGCGCGCGACGATATCGCGCAGCTCGTCCGCCTCTTCGGGCGTGATCGTGAAGCTTGCCTGCTTCTGCTGAAGTTCGGAGAAACGCTGGAATTCTTGATCGTTCAGAAGTTTGGCCATGACATCCATCGGACACGACGGCCGCGACAACCGGCCGCCGTAGTTTTTGAGAGGGCCGCTATTTTAGCGTAGCGCCGTGGGCGCACGATATGGCACCGTGCATTGCGCTCCGCAGAGGGGTTGCGCGCGACCGGGGGCAACGCGATAGCGCCGCCCCCGGTGCGCTCCGCCGCGCCTGCGCGTCAGCAGGTCTCGTCGCGGCACATCGACAGATGGGCGGCCGTCTCGCGCACCCCTTCGACGACCGTGTCGACGGACGGCGCCATATGCGCATCGATCCGTCGCATGTACGGGCACGTCAGCACCGCGATCGCATGGCCGGACGGCCCGAGGATCGGTGCGCTCAGGTCGGTCACGCCGTACGCCTGGCGGCTGTCCTCGCGCAGGTAGCCGTCCTGCCGGATGGACTGGCACGCATACGCGAGTTCCTGCTCGTTCAATGGCGCTTCGCCCTTGACCTTGCGATGCTCGGCGAGCATGTGCGCGCGCTGCTCGGCACCCTGGAACGCCAGCATCACGCGCCCCGATGCCGTATCGACGAGCCCGACACGCGAGCCGAGCCGGACCGACACGCCCCACGGGCCGGGCCCGTCGACCTGCGCGATCACGAGCAGGTTGCCGCGATCGTAGACGGACAGGTGACACGATTGCTCGGAGGCATCGGCGAAACGCTGCATCGGCGGCAACGCCTCGGCGATCAGCCGGCTCATCGGCGGATGGCGGTGCGCGAGCGAGAACAGCTTGAGGCTGAGCGTGTAGCGGTCGCCGCCGGTCGAGCGCATCACGTAGCGGCGCGCGACGAGGCGTTCGAGCATCCGGTAGATCTCGCTCGCGTTGCGGCCGAGTTCCTTCGTGATTTCGGTGCGGGTGAGGCCTTCTTTCTGCTCCGACAGGAGTTCGAGAATGTCGAGACCCTTGTCGAGCGCGGGTGCGCGATAGCGGTCGATTGCGCCCATCGATTCCCGTGCGTCGCAGCCGGGAAGCAGGTCGTTGGTTGTTTGCATTGTCGGTGTGAAGTTGGGGGATTACTTTCGATCGATTGGCGACGCACGCTGACCGATTCTGCAACACGCTTGTGTCGAGCCCGCGTGTGGCGACGAACGCCATCCGTTTCAGCTTAACAACAAACATTTAGTGTGCAATGCAGCGTCTTTTTACCGATCGTTACCGGACAAGAACGGATCGATTCCCGTTCGGGATGACAGGGAAGCCCCGAATACCCGGTATTCATGACAGGTGGCAACGGTTCAAGGTATTCGAAAGGAAATCGGGCGGGCGCGCTGCCCGCGATGCTGCGCCGCAGCGCCGGCGGGCGCACCAATAGTCGGTATCCGTCGCGCGTCATTTCACGGCGCGCGGCCGATGGTACAAAGGCTGGCGGGCCAGCGACGGTGCGGCCGCGCGTGAAGCCGGCCGGTATGGGCCGGACCATGTCGCGGGTGCCGGGCCGTCGTCGCCGATGCGCAGACCGGCGGCCGCCCGTTCGATGCGCGCCATACTTCCGTGCGGCGCCGCGATCGCTGCGCCCGCGCGACCCTCGCGCGTCGACGGCATGCCGGATGCGGCGTCGACGCGCGCAATCGACGATCGACAATCAGTCCGGCGCGCGGCCGCGAATGGCCGCGTCGGCCGGAATCCTGTCCCATTCGACAACAGAGGTTGACCACGATGAAACTGCTTCGCTATGGCCCGTCCGGCCAGGAAAAGCCCGGGATGCTCGACGCGGACGGCCGGATTCGCGACCTGTCCGCGCAGGTGCCGGACCTGTCCGGCGATGTACTGTCCGACGCGGGTCTCGCGCGGCTGCGCGCGATCGATCCGGCCACGCTGCCGCTGGTGTCGGGCGAGCCGCGCATCGGCGCGTGCGTCGGGCAGGTCGGCAAGTTCATCGGCATCGGCCTGAACTACGCCGATCACGCGGCCGAAGCCGGCATGCCGGTGCCGAAGGAGCCGGTCGTGTTCGGCAAGTGGACGAGCTCGATCTGCGGCCCGAACGACGGCATCGATATCCCGAAGGGCTCGGTCAAGACCGACTGGGAAGTCGAGCTGGGTGTCGTGATCGGTGCGACCTGCAAGGACGTCGACGAAGCGCGCGCGCTCGATTACGTCGCGGGCTACTGCGTCGTCAACGACGTGTCCGAGCGCGAATGGCAGATCGAGCGCGGCGGCCAGTGGGACAAGGGCAAGGGCTTCGACACGTTCGGCCCGATCGGGCCGTGGCTCGTCACGCGCGACGAGGTGCCCGATCCGCAGCGTCTCGACCTGTGGCTCGAAATCGACGGCCACCGTTATCAGAACGGCAACACGCGCACGATGGTGTTCACCGTCGCGCAGCTGATTGCCTATCTGTCGAGCTGCATGACGCTGCAGCCGGGTGACGTGATCACGACCGGCACGCCGCCGGGCGTCGGCATGGGCATCAAGCCGTCGCCGGTGTTCCTGAAGGCCGGCCAGACGGTGCGCCTCGGTGTCGAAGGGCTCGGCGAGCAACTGCAGCGCACGCGCGACGCGCGATAGCCGCACGCCTGGCGATTCCGTCGAACGACCGCCGTCGGCAGTTCAATAGCAAGGGCCCGATTCCGCATTGCGCGGAATCGGGCCCTTGTCTTTGGTGACGCGAGCGCGATCACACGATGTTGTCGAGTTCGCAATGCGCTTCCAGCCGATACCCGTCGGGATCGACGACGAACGCTGCGTAGTAGCCGGGGCCGTAGTGTTCGCGCTTGCCGGGCCCGCCGTTGTCCTGGCCGCCGTGCTCGAGTGCGGCGCGGTAGAACGCGTCGACCTCGACGGGCGAAGCGGCCTTGAACGACAGGTGCATCCCCGAGTCGGGATCAGGGGCGACGGGGCGAGGTGCATATTGCAACCACAGCTGCGGCTCGGTTGCGCCGTACCCGATGGATTCGTCGTCGGTATGCAGCCGTTTGTAGCCGAGCGCGCCGAGCGTGCTGTCGTAGAAGGCTCGGCTGCGGCCGACGTGTGCAACGCCGAACGAAAGGTGATCGATCATGTGTGGCTCCTTGGACTGAAGAGGGACGTCAGTGCGGCAAGCCTGCTTATAACCACCATGCCAGCCGCTTGTAGCGGAGTGTGCCGAGTGTGCTGTCGTAGAACGCGCGGCTGCGGTTGTTGTGGATAACGCCGGACAAAAGACGATCGATCATCTGTGGCTCCTTGGACTGAGGCGGGTGTCAGTGCAGCAAACCTTTTATAACTACCATGCCGGTTATGTTAGGAAGCGCCCGCGGGCTTGTCAACCGGCATGGTGGTTAGATACGATCCGGGCATGAGCGATACGCAACCTTCCGTCACGATGGACTGCCTGATTCCGGCGCCGCCCGAAACCCTGAGCATCGATTTCGCGAACACGCTGTACTGGCGCGGCAGCGATCCGCCGACCGAAACCTTCGGCACGATGGACGACCTGCTGGCGTGGTGTCGCGAGCAGGCAAGCGTGCCGGCCGGCCTGGCGGAAGCGTGTCGTGCGTACGGCGAAGGAGAAGGGGAGCCGGCGATGCTCGCGCACGCGCTCGCATTGCGCGAGGCGCTGTATCGGCTCTTTCTTGCGCAGGCCGAACAGCGCGAGCCGCAGGCGGACGATCTCGCGCTGCTCGGCGGCTTCCTGGCGGAAGCGGCACCGCGCGTCGCGCTGGCGCGCATCGATGGCGGCTATGCGTGGCGGATCGGGGAGGGGCGTGCGACGCTGGCACGGCTGCTGAGCCCGGTATTGTGGTCGGCGATCGACCTGCTCGGCGGCGCGCGGCTCGCGAAGGTCAAGCGTTGCGCGAACGACGCCTGCCAGTGGCTGTTCATCGACGACAGCAAGAACGGCAGCCGCCGCTGGTGTTCGATGTCGTCGTGCGGCAATCGCGCGAAGGCGTACCGCCACTATCACAAGGCCGACTGACGGTCGGCGCGTTCACTGCACGACAACCGCCCTGGTTATTTCACCGACAGCTTCCGCCACAGCGTCGTCTTGCTGATGCCGAGCATCGCGCACGCGCGGTCGCGGTCGCCGCCGCATGCGTCGAGCACCGCGCGGATCTCGTCGGCCTCCGCGCGACGGCGGCGCGCGTGCAGTGTCTGCGCATCGTCGCTGTCGGCCGCATCGGGTGGTGCTGCGAACAGCTCGGGTGCGATCGCCTGCAGCGCGTCGGGATCGAGCGCGCCGCACGCGGCGGCCGGATCGCTTTCGTCGGCTTCCTCGGCCAGTTCCACCACGATCCGCTCGATCACGTTCTGCAGTTCGCGCACGTTGCCGGGCCACCGGTAGCGTACGAGCGCAGCCTGCGTTACGCCGAGCACGCGTGTGGCATCGGCGGCGTCGCGCAGACGTTCGGCGAGGCGCGGCTCGCGTCGTGCGGCCTGCACGAGCAGCGTGGCCGCGAGTGCGGGGATGTCGGCGGCGCGCTCGCGCAGCGGCGGCAGGCCGACATTCAGGATGTTGAGCCGGTAATAGAGATCCGCGCGGAACGTGCCGGCCTCGACGGCCGCGAGCAGCGGACGGTGCGTCGCGGCGATCACGCGCACGTCGATGCGGATCGGCTCGGTCGAGCCGAGGCGGATCACCTCGCGCTCCTGCAGCACGCGCAGCAGCCGGCTCTGCAGCGACGGCGGCATCTCGCCGATCTCGTCGAGAAACAGCGTGCCGCGGTGGGCGGCTTCGAACAGGCCGGTCTTGCCGCCGCGCCGCGCACCGGTGAACGCGCCTTCCTCATAGCCGAACAGCTCGCTCTCGAGCAGCGCCTCCGGAAACGCGCCGCAGTTGACCGCGACGAACGGGTAGCTGCGTCGCGCGGACAGCGCGTGCAGGCTTTGCGCGATCATTTCCTTGCCGGTGCCGCTTTCGCCGAGCACGAGCACGGTCGCGTCGGATTTCGCGTAGCGGCGCACGAGATCGCGCACGCGCGCCATCGGCGCCGATGCGCCGACCACGTCGTCGAGCGCATAGCGCGCGGCGAACTGCTGCATGGTGGGCTGCGAGCGCAGCGCGCGGTCGAGCCGTTCGACCGCGCGCGATTCCTGGAACGTCAGCACGCTGCCCGACGTGACGCCGCGATCGACGAGCGGCCCGCGATGCACGACGTAGCGCACGCCGCGCACGGTGGCGAGCGCGTCACCGTCCTCGCCGCGCAGCGTGCGCAACTCGGGCCGCAGGTCGACGAGCGCGCGGCCGACGGCCGCCGCGGGTTCGACCCCGAGCGCCGACGCGAGCCGCTCGTTGATCGCTTCGACGCGGCCGTGTGCGTCGAGCGCGACCACGCCGTCGCGCAGATGCTGGAGCAGGTTGTCGAGCCGCTGGCGGCGGAACGCCTCGGCATGCGTCGCATACGCGACTTCGAGTGCCGTATCGACGGCCTTGCGTACCGATGCGTGCGAATACAGGAACACCGCGCCCATGCCGGCGCTGGCCGCGAGATCGGTGACGAGGCCGGGGCCGACGATCGTCTCGATGCCGCGGTCGTGCAGGTCGTGCACGCAGGCTTCCGCTTCCTGCGCGGACTGATATGACGCAAACTGCACATCGAGGCCATACGCGGCGACGAAGCGGCGCACTTCGGGCGGCGTTTCCCCGGCGCTGACGAGCGCGATCCGCGACGCATCGCGCCGGGCGCGTGCCAGCGCCTGCATCACGTCGAAACCGGTCGGCGACACGACCACCACCGGCACCTGTGCACGCGTCTTCAGGAACCCGCCGTTCGAGCCGGCCGCGACGATCACGTCGGGCCGTGCGGTGCCGGCATCGGCGATCGCGCTGAGCGCATCCTCATAGGCGCGCGTCACGATGCGCACGTCGGCGCGTTCGTCGAATTCGCCGGCGATCTCGCGAAACAGATCGCGCAGGCGGCTGATGCCCATCGCCCAGATGCGCGGGCGCGCCGCGCGATCGGCCGGGCCGACGGGCTTGGTCGAGGAGAGGTCCATGGCGGTCGATTATGCGCGCGCGATTTCATTTTTGAAACATGAAATTGCTGAATTGAAATCGCCGGGCACTTTGACGCCCGTGCCGGTTGCTTAAGAATCAGTGGGTTAGCGACGTTGCGCGAGCTGGCCCGGTCCTTGCTGTTGATGGTCGTTCCTTCAGGAGGCCGTTCATGAGCAATACGCATCTTCAGAGCGCCGGCGCGAAATTCCGCGCGGCAGTCGCGGCGGAGCAGCCGCTGCAGGTGGTCGGCGCGATCACCGCCTACGCAGCCAAGATGGCGCAGGCCGTCGGCTTCAAGGCCGTGTACCTGTCGGGTGGCGGCGTCGCCGCGAACTCGCTCGGGATCCCCGACCTCGGCATCAGCACGATGGAAGACGTGCTGATCGACGCGAACCGGATCACCAACGCGACCGACCTGCCGCTGCTGGTCGACATCGATACCGGCTGGGGCGGCGCGTTCAACATCGCGCGCACCGTGCGCTCGTTCATCAAGGCCGGCGTCGCGGCCGTGCACCTGGAAGACCAGGTCGGCCAGAAGCGTTGCGGCCACCGTCCGGGCAAGGAAGTCGTGCCGATCGAGGAAATGGTCGATCGCGTCAAGGCAGCGGTCGATGCGCGCACCGACGACCAGTTCGTGATCATGGCGCGCACCGACGCCGCCGCCGCCGAAGGGATCGACTCGGCGATCGAGCGCGCGGTGGCCTATGTCGAAGCCGGCGCGGACATGATTTTCCCGGAAGCGATGAAGACGCTCGACGACTACCGCCGCTTCAAGGCCGCCGTGAAGGTGCCGATCCTTGCGAACCTGACCGAATTCGGCTCGACGCCGCTGTTCACGGTCGACGAGCTGCGCGAGGCGAACGTCGATATCGCGCTGTACTGCTGCGGCGCGTATCGCGCGATGAACAAGGCCGCGCTGAACTTCTACGAGACGGTGCGCCGCGACGGTACGCAGAAGGAAGCCGTGCAGACGATGCAGACGCGTGCCGAGCTGTACGACTTCCTCGGTTATCACGAATACGAGCGCAAGCTCGACGAGCTGTTCGCGCAGGGCAAGAAGTAACGCGCCCGCGCGCCGGGACACGATTCCGGAGCGCGTTGCATGGGGCTGGACCAGGTGCTGAAGCGCCAAGTCCGGCCGACCGCGAAGCATGGGGCCGCACTAAGCGCTAAAGCGCCAAGTCCGGCCGACAGCCGATACCCCCGATACACATTGGAGAGCAGAAACATGAGCGAGACGAAAGACGCAGCAGCACCGGCCGCCGCAGGCGCATTCAAGCCGAAGAAGTCGGTGGCGCTGTCGGGCGTGACGGCCGGCAACACGGCGCTGTGCACGGTCGGCAAGACCGGCAACGACCTGCACTATCGCGGCTACGACATTCTCGACGTCGCCGAGTCATGCGAATTCGAGGAAATCGCCCACCTGCTCGTTCACGGCACGCTGCCGAACCTGACCGAACTGGCTGCGTACAAGACCAAGCTGCGCGCGCTGCGCGGCCTGCCGAGCGCGCTGAAGGCCGCGCTCGAACAGATCCCGGCGTCCGCGCACCCGATGGACGTGATGCGCACGGGCGTGTCGGTGCTCGGCACCGTGCTGCCGGAGAAGGACGACCACAACCTGCCGGGCGCGCGCGACATCGCCGACCGCCTGATGGCATCGCTCGGCTCGATGCTGCTGTACTGGTATCACTTCTCGCACAACGGCAAGCGCATCGAGACGGAAACCGACGACGACTCGATCGGCGGCCACTTCCTGCACCTGCTGCACGGCAAGACGCCGTCGAAGTCGTGGGTCGAGGCGATGCACACGTCGCTGATCCTGTACGCGGAGCACGAATTCAACGCGTCGACGTTCACCGGCCGCGTGATCGCGGGCACGGGCTCGGACATCTACTCGGCGATCACCGGCGCGATCGGCGCGCTGCGCGGGCCGAAGCATGGCGGCGCGAACGAAGTCGCGTACGAGATCCAGAGCCGCTACAGCTCGCCGGACGATGCCGAAGCCGACATCCGCCGCCGCGTCGAGAACAAGGAAGTCGTGATCGGCTTCGGCCACCCGGTCTACACGATCTCCGATCCGCGCAACAAGGTGATCAAGGGCGTCGCGCACAAGCTGTCGAAGGAAGCGGGCGACCTGAAGCTGTACAACATCGCCGAGCGCCTCGAATCGGTGATGTGGGAAGCGAAGAAGATGTTCCCGAACCTCGACTGGTTCAGCGCGGTGTCGTATCACATGATGGGCGTGCCGACCGCGATGTTCACGCCGCTGTTCGTGATCTCGCGCACGTCCGGCTGGAGCGCGCACATCATCGAGCAGCGCATCGACAACAAGATCATCCGCCCGAGCGCGAACTACACCGGTCCGGAAGACCTGCAGTTCGTGCCGATCGAAAAGCGCTGACATGCCCACCGTGCACACCGGTCGCCCGCGTGACGGGGGCCGGCGTGCGCCGGACGCCATACCCGAGTTCCCCACACCATGAATACCGCCAACCGCAAACCCCTGCCCGGCACGTCGCTGGACTATTTCGACGCGCGTGCCGCGGTCGAAGCGATCGCGCCCGGCGCCTACGACACGCTGCCGTACACGTCGCGCGTGCTCGCCGAAAACCTCGTGCGCCGCTGCGATCCGGCGATCCTTGCCGATTCGCTGAAGCAGATCATCGAGCGCAAGCGCGAACGTGATTTCCCGTGGTTCCCGGCGCGCGTCGTGTGCCACGACATCCTCGGGCAGACGGCGCTCGTCGATCTCGCCGGCCTGCGCGACGCGATCGCCGACGGCGGCGGCGACCCGGCCAAGGTGAACCCGGTCGTGCCCGTGCAGCTGATCGTCGACCACTCGCTCGCGGTCGAATGCGGCGGCTTCGATCCGGATGCGTTCGCGAAAAACCGCGCGATCGAGGATCGCCGCAACGAGGATCGCTTCCACTTCATCGAGTGGACGAAGAAGGCGTTCGAGAACGTCGACGTGATCCCGCCGGGCAACGGCATCATGCACCAGATCAACCTCGAGAAGATGTCGCCGGTGATCCAGGCGCAAGACGGCGTCGCGTATCCGGACACCTGCGTCGGCACCGACAGCCACACGCCGCACGTCGACGCGCTCGGCGTGATCGCGATCGGCGTCGGCGGCCTCGAAGCGGAGAACGTGATGCTCGGCCGCGCATCGTGGATGCGCCTGCCCGACATCGTCGGCGTCGAGCTGACCGGCAAGCGCCAGCCCGGCATCACCGCGACCGACGTCGTGCTCGCGCTGACCGAATTCCTGCGCAAGGAAAAGGTGGTCGGCGCGTACCTGGAGTTCCGCGGTGAAGGCGCGGCGAGCCTCACGCTCGGCGATCGCGCGACGATCTCGAACATGGCGCCCGAATACGGCGCGACGGCCGCGATGTTCTTCATCGACGGCCAGACGACCGACTACCTGCGCCTCACCGGCCGCAGCGACGAGCAGGTGAAGCTCGTCGAGACCTACGCGAAGGCGGCCGGCCTGTGGGCCGATACGCTGAACAATGCGCAATACGAGCGCACGCTGACGTTCGACCTGTCGAGCGTCGTGCGCAACATGGCCGGCCCGTCGAACCCGCACAAGCGGCTGCCGACGTCCGATCTCGCCGCGCGCGGGATCGCCGGCCAGTGGGAAGAGAAGGCGGGCGAGATGCCCGACGGCGCGGTGATCATCGCCGCGATCACGAGCTGCACGAACACCAGCAACCCGCGCAACGTGATCGCCGCGGCCTTGCTCGCCCGCAACGCGAACGCGCGCGGCCTCACGCGCAAGCCGTGGGTGAAGAGCTCGCTCGCGCCCGGCTCGAAGGCGGTCGAGCTGTACCTGGAAGAAGCGAACCTGCTGCCCGAACTCGAGAAGCTCGGCTTCGGCATCGTCGCGTTCGCGTGCACGACCTGCAACGGGATGTCGGGCGCGCTCGACCCGAAGATCCAGCAGGAGATCGTCGATCGCGACCTGTACGCGACCGCCGTGCTGTCCGGCAACCGCAACTTCGACGGCCGCATCCACCCGTATGCGAAGCAGGCGTTCCTCGCATCGCCGCCGCTGGTCGTCGCGTACGCGATCGCCGGCACGATCCGCTTCGACATCGAGAAGGACGTGCTCGGCCACGACCAGGACGGCCAGCCCGTCACGCTGAAGGACATCTGGCCGACCGACGAGGAGATCGATGCGATCGTCGCGTCGAGCGTGAAGCCCGAGCAGTTCCGCAAGGTCTACGAACCGATGTTCGCGCGTAGCGCCGATGCGGGCGAGCGCGCGGCACCGTTGTATGAATGGCGCGCACAGAGCACGTACATTCGCCGTCCGCCGTACTGGGAAGGCGCGCTGGCCGGCGAACGCACGCTGCAGGGGATGCGCCCGCTCGCGGTGCTCGGCGACAACATCACGACCGACCACCTGTCGCCGTCGAACGCGATCCTGCTGGATAGCGCGGCCGGCGAATATCTCGCGAAGATGGGCCTGCCGGAAGAAGACTTCAACTCGTACGCGACGCACCGGGGCGACCACCTGACCGCGCAGCGCGCGACCTTCGCGAACCCGACGCTGATCAACGAGATGGCGATCGTCGACGGCGCGGTGAAGAAGGGCTCGCTCGCGCGCGTCGAGCCGGACGGCAAGGTCATGCGGATGTGGGAGGCGATCGAGACGTACATGAATCGCAAGCAGCCGCTGATCGTGATCGCCGGCGCCGACTACGGCCAGGGCTCGTCGCGCGACTGGGCGGCGAAGGGCGTACGGCTCGCGGGTGTCGAGGCGATCGCCGCCGAAGGCTTCGAGCGGATCCACCGCACGAACCTGATCGGCATGGGCGTGCTGCCGCTCGAGTTCAAGCCGGGTACCAACCGGACGACGCTCGGCATCGACGGCACCGAGACCTTCGACGTGATCGGCGAGCGCACGCCGCGCGCCGACCTGACGCTCGTGATTCATCGCAAGAACGGCGAGCGCGTCGAGGTGCCGATGACGTGCCGGCTCGATACGGCCGAGGAAGTGTCGATCTACGAAGCGGGCGGCGTGCTGCAGCGCTTCGCGCAGGACTTCCTCGAATCGTCGCAGGCGGCTTGATCGCGTCACACAGGGATAACGCACACATGGCTCACACTCCTCAAATCAGGATTCCCGCGACCTACATGCGCGGCGGCACCAGCAAGGGCGTGTTCTTCCGGCTGCAGGACCTGCCGGACGCCGCGCAGGCGCCGGGCGCCGCGCGCGACGCGCTGCTGCTGCGCGTGATCGGCAGCCCCGATCCGTACGGCAAGCAGATCGACGGGATGGGCGGCGCGACGTCGTCCACCAGCAAGACGGTGATCGTGTCGAAGAGCACGCGGCCCGGCCACGACGTCGACTACCTGTTCGGCCAGGTGTCGATCGACAAGGCGTTCGTCGACTGGACCGGCAACTGCGGCAACCTGTCGGCGGCGGTCGGCCCGTTCGCGATCAGCGGCGGGCTCGTCGATCCGGCGCGCGTGCCGCGCGACGGCGTCGCGACCGTGCGGATCTGGCAGGCGAACATCGGCAAGACGATCGTCGCGCATGTGCCGGTGACGAACGGCGCGGTGCAGGAGACGGGCGATTTCGAGCTGGACGGCGTCACGTTCCCGGCGGCCGAAGTGCAGCTCGAGTTCATGGACCCGGCCGCCGAGGAAGAAGGCGCGGGCGGGTCGATGTTCCCGACCGGCAACCTCGTCGACGATCTCGCGGTGCCGGGCGTCGGCACGCTGAAGGCGACGATGATCAACGCGGGCATTCCGACGATCTTCGTCGAAGCGGAAGCGATCGGCTATACGGGCACCGAGCTGCAGGACGCGATCAACGGCGATGCGAAGGCGCTCGAGAAGTTCGAGACGATTCGTGCGCACGGCGCGCTGCGCATGGGCCTGATCGACACGCTCGATGAAATCGCGACGCGGCAGCACACGCCGAAGATCGCGTTCGTCGCGAAGCCGGCCGATTACGTCGCCTCGAGCGGCAAGCGCGTGAACGCGGGTGACGTCGACCTGCTGGTGCGCGCGATGTCGATGGGCAAGCTGCACCACGCGATGATGGGCACGGCGGCGGTCGCGATCGGCACGGCCGCGGCGATCCCCGGCACGCTCGTCAACCTGGCGGCGGGCGGCGGCGAACGCAACGCGGTGCGCTTCGGGCATCCGTCGGGCACGCTGCGCGTCGGCGCGGAAGCGCAGCGCGAGAACGGCGAGTGGACCGTCACCAAGGCGATCATGAGCCGCAGTGCGCGCGTGTTGATGGAAGGCTGGGTGAGGGTGCCGGGCGACGCGTTCTGAGCGTGGCCGGTTCCGGCAAGGCAGCCTGAATGCGCGCGGCTCGCCCCGATCCCTGCGAAGCGGACCCCGCGACGCAGGGATTTTTCATTTGACGCGTTGACGCCCGCATGACGGGGGCGATCCGATGCGAGGCGTATGGCATCGGAGACCGTCGCGATACGCGACACGGACAGGAGAATCGTATGCCGCTCGATGCGCCGCTTTCCGGCATCCACATCGTCGAATTCGAAGGTCTCGGCCCCGGCCCGCTTGCGGGCTGGATGCTCGCCGGGATGGGCGCGCGGATCACGCTGATCGCCCGCCCATCCGGCCGCACGAGCGCCCCGGACGCGTTGCAGGCCCGCGACGGCGACCTGCTGCGCGAAGGCAAGACGATCGTCGAACTCGACCTGAAGTCGCCGGCCGGCCGCGACGCCGCGCTCGACCTGGTCGCGCAGGCCGATGCGCTGATCGAGGGGCTGCGGCCCGGCGTGATGGAACGGCTCGGCCTCGGGCCCAACGATTGCGCGCGCCGCAAGCCGACGCTCGTGTACGGGCGGATGACCGGCTGGGGCCAGCACGGCCCGCTCGCGGCCGCGGCCGGACACGACCTGAACTACGTCGCGCTGACGGGGCTGCTGTCGCTGTCCGCGCCGCGTGACGGCCGGCCGGGGGTGCCGCCGACCGTCGTCGGCGATGCGGGCGGCGCGCTCGGGCTCGCGTTCGGAATCGTCTGCGCGTTGCTCGACGTGCGCGGCGGTGGCCCCGGGCGCGTGGTCGACGGCGCGATCGTCGACATCGTGTCGATGCTCGGCTCGCTGGCGCTGTGGGCACGCGCGAACGGGCAGCTCGACGGCGCGCAGCCGAGC
Organism: Burkholderia sp. Tr-20390; assembly: GCF_017104595.1. NCBI lineage: Bacteria > Pseudomonadati > Pseudomonadota > Betaproteobacteria > Burkholderiales > Burkholderiaceae > Burkholderia > Burkholderia sp. Tr-20390. The sequence goes on from NZ_JAAGPC010000091.1 coordinate 28,165, forward strand.
CTCTTTCACGATGCGCCGTTTTACGACGTGTATCGCTGCGCGGATGGCGAATGCGTGACGATCGGCGCGCTCGAGCCGCCGTTCTATGCGCTGCTGGTCGAACGGCTCGGGCTGACCGACGTCGATCCGGCGTCGCAGTACGACCGCGCGCGCTGGCCCGCGCTGAAGGCACGTTTCGCAGAGATATTTGCGCAGCAGCCTTCCGCGCACTGGCGTGCGCTGCTCGAAGGCACCGACGCGTGTTTCGCGCCGCTGTTGAGCGTGGCCGATGCGGCCGTGCATCCGCACAACGCGGCGCGCGGGATCTATCGGACGGATGAGAACGGCAACGTGCGGGCGCGCGTGGCGCCGCGGTTTTTGCCGTTGGCGGGGGAAGGGGCGGGTTAGCGCGAAATCGGCTGCCGGCCGCTCACGCCGTTTCCTCCGGCGCATCCGGCATCTTGCCGTCGCCGACGCGGTTGATCGTGCCCTGCGCGATCGCGACGAGCCGCTCGTGATCGCCGTCGATGACGAACACATGACACTGGCAGGTCGCCTGGTGCCGCCCCGCGTAGACGAGCTTCGCGCGGGCGACGAGCGTGCCGTTCACGGCCGGCCGCAGGTAATTGATCTTGTATTCCGCGGTGATCACGCGCGGGCCGAGCACGAGCGCGCCGGCGAACGTCAGCGCGTTGTCCGCGAGGTAGCTGATGACGCCGCCGTGCACGAAACCGTGCTGCTGCCGCAGTTCCTCGCGCACGGGCAGGCACAGCGACACTTCGTTGTCGCCGATATGCATCAGCTCCGTGCCCAGCAGCATGCTGAACGGTTGCGCGCGCAATGCGCCGCGCGCGTGGTCCGTGATGTCGGTCATCGACTTTCCTCGAAATGAGTGCCCGCTTGCGCTGAACTCTAGGAAGGGGGATGCCGATAAGCAAGGAAATTCGTCCGCATTTCGCGCAATTTCCAGCGCGATGCGACGCGATTATTGCGTCGAATGCCGTAGATTTCCCTGTTTTCGGGGGATTCCGCTGGAATGCGCGGACAACGTGAATTTCGTTGCCGTCCGCACCTAAAGTCGGACGAAGAAATGCCGCTAATGCCGGGGCATTGCCTCATCGTCCGCTATCCAGGAATCTCCCCCATGTTCGGAAAAATCAAGCTCGCGTCGGGTCTGCTCGGCGTGTTGACCGTGTTTTGCGTCTTCCTGTTCGCGATCGAGGCGCTCGGCTTCTGGGCGCTCAAGTCGACGCGCAGCGGCGTCGACGATCTGTCGAACGTCGCGATCACGCAGGTCGAGGCGGCCAGCCAGGCGACCCAGCAACTGCTCGACGCGCGCATCAACCTGTCACGCGCCGGCACGCGGATGGTGCGCGGCGGCCCGAAGCCGGAAGACATCATCCGCCATGCCGGCGCGTCGCTCGCGGAAGCGGACAAGGCGTTCGCCGCGCTGACGGCCGCGCAGCCGGTCGACGATGCCAACCGCGCGCGCGTCGCGGCGCTCACCGAGCGCTATCGCGCGCTGCGTGGCGCGCTGGGCGAACTTGTGCAGTTCCTCGACGCCGACAACATCCAGGCCTTCCTCGACCAGCCGACGCAGAGCATCCAGGACGCCTATATCGCCGAGTTGCGCCGCTTCACCGACTATGGCGGCGCATCGAGCCGCACGGCGCTCGACACCATCGACGGCGGCATGCTCTGGTTCAAGTCGGTCGGCATCGTGCTGCTGGTGGCGATGCTCGTGGCGAGCGCGGCGATCTACGCGGCCGCGCGGCGCGCGGTCGTCGCGCCGCTGGAAGAAGCCGGCCGCCATTTCGAGCGGATCGCGCAGGGCCGGCTCGATGAGGTCGTGCGGGCAGGGGGCGTGTTCGAGATCGACCGGATGCTGCGCGGCCTCGCCACGATGCAGACGAGCATCGCGGGCACCGTGCGCACGGTGCGCCAGGCGTCCGACGCGATCCACCTCGGCGCGGGTGAGATCGCGGGCGGCAACGCCGACCTGTCGGCGCGCACCGGCACGCAGGCCGCGTCGCTCGAGGAAACGGCCGCGAGCATGGAGGAACTGACGGCGACCGTCCGGCAGAACACCGACAGCGCGCGTGCGGCGAGCGCGCTGGCCGACGCGGCGCTCGAGGCGACGAGCCACGGCGGCGGCGTGGTCGACAGCGTGATCGACCGGATGCGCGGCATCGCGCAGAGCTCGGGGCGGATCGCGGAGATCATCTCGGTGATCGACGGCATCGCGTTCCAGACCAACATCCTCGCGCTGAACGCGGCCGTGGAAGCCGCCCGCGCAGGCGAACAGGGGCGCGGCTTCGCGGTCGTCGCGGGTGAGGTGCGCTCGCTCGCGCAGCGCAGCGCGCAATCGGCGAAGGAGATCAAGGCGCTGATCGAGGATTCGGTCGCGCAGATCAACGGCGGCGCGGAGCTCGTCGAGCGCGCCGGCGATGCGATGCGGACGGTGTCGGCGTCGATCACGCGCGTCGTGCAGACGATGTCCGAGATCACGGCGGCGTCGGTCGAGCAGAGCGTCGGGATCGAGCAGGTGAACCAGGCCGTCACGCAGATGGATCAGCTCACGCAGCAGAACGCGGCACTGGTGGAGGAGGTCGCGGCGGCGGCCGCGTCGCTGAACGACCAGACCGCGCACCTGATGCAGGCGGTGTCGGTGTTCGAACTGGGCGACGGCCGCGCCGCACGCGGCGAGCGCGCGGCGCCGTCGTTCGACGACGCGGGTTACGCGCCGGCCGGCAGCGCCGCGTAGGCGGTCTCGAGGTGGTAGGGCGTCGTCGACGGCATGTCGGCGCGCGCCACCTGCCCGTCCGCCGTCTTGCACTCGAACCAGCCGCGCGGATGCAGGAAGCGCGCGGCGAAGCGTTCGATCTGCCGCGCGAGCGGCGCGGAGGCCGGCGTGCCGCCGTGCGTCGCGAGCGCGCGCAGGTACTCGGTCTGCGCCCAGATCCGCTGCGTGCCGTCGATGCACGCGCCTTGCGCGTCGAGCGCCGCGCAGACGCCGCCCGTCTGCGGATCGACGCCGTATTGCTCCGCGAACACGAATGCGCGCGCCAGCGCGCCGGGGAGCCCGGTCTGCGCGAGCCGCGCGCCGGCCGCATCGACCAGATAGAACCATTCGAACTGATGGCCGGGCTCGAACCGGTTGTCGGCCGCGCCGAGCGGCAGCTCGGCCACGCAGCCGGTTGCCGCGTCGACGAACGTGCGCTCGACGGCCTGCGCGGTGCGCGCGAGCGCGTCGTCGAACGCCGTGTCGCCGAATGCGGCGGCCGCCGCGAGCCACGCTTCGGTCAGGTGCATCAGCGGATTCTGCAGCGCCCCGCTGCCGGATGACGAGAAATCGGCGTGGCGCGCCGCGTCGAGCAGCGCGTCGCCGCGGTGCGGCGCGAAGCGGTCCTGAATCAGCGCGGCGGTCTCTTCGGCTGTCTTGCGCGCAGCGGCGTCGCCCGACGCCGCATACCACGCGGCGCACGCGAACACGATGAAGGCGTGCGTGTAGAGATCCTTGGTCGTGTCGAGCGGGGCACCCTGCGCGTCCACACTGTAGTGCCAGCCGCCGTGGCGCGGGTCGCGAAAGTGGCGGCCGAGCGCGTCGAACAGCGTGGCCGCGTGCGCGGTGTCGCCGGCCTGCGCGAACACGAACAGTTGCCGTGCGCAGGCCATCGCGCGATAGCGGGTCACGGGCAGCGGCGCGTGGGTGGTCGGATCGACGGCTTCGAACGGCAACTGTAATGTCTGGTCGAACCCTGAACCCCGCCAGATCGGCAAGACGACGTGCGCGAAATGGTGGCGCAACTGGGCGGCCTGGGCGGAAGCGGAGTCGGAAACGGACATGACGGGGTTGAGCGCTGGGTTCGAAACGTGTCGGCGCGGCCCGGAGGATCGGCGCGGCCGGGGCCAAGGATAAAACATTCCGCACCGCCGGCACCAAAAAAGGAGATAAATCGCATGCTGAGCAACCTGGAACTCGTGATGCGGCTCGTCCTCGCGGCGGCGCTGGGCAGTGTCATCGGCTTCGAGCGCGAGCGTCTGTCGTGGGCGGCCGGCCTGCGGACGCATATGCTCGTCTGTGTCGGTTCGACGCTGATCATGATCGTGTCGGCGTTCGGGTTCGCCGACGTACTCGGCAGCAGCGAGCACATCGTGCTCGACCCGTCGCGGATCGCCGCGCAGGTCGTGTCGGGCATCGGTTTCCTCGGCGCGGGCTCGATCCTGCTGCGCGGCGAGATCGTGCGCGGGCTGACGACCGCCGCGAGCCTGTGGTCGGTCGCCGCGATCGGCCTCGCGGTGGGCGGCGGGCTCTACGTCGCGTCGATTTCGGCGACGATCATCATCCTGATCATCCTGGCCGGCATCAAGCCGCTGGAGCGGCGCTACTTCACGGTGCGCCAGCGGCGCCAGCTCGCGCTGACGGTCGTGAGCGGCACGCTGAACTTCGATTCGCTGCACGCGGCGCTCGGCCCGGACAGTGCGCGCGTGAAGCAGTTCATCGTGCAGCGCGCCGACGACACGGGCGAGCATGACGAGGTGCGCATCGCGCTTGCGCGGGTGTCGGCACTCGAATACCAGGCGATTTGCGACAAGCTGCGCGCGCTGAAGGGCGTCACGCGTTTCGAAGAGGGGAGCGGGTTGTCGGGCGACGAATAGGCGGAATCGGCGACGGGGCGTGCGACAATGGCCGACCACCGATTCCGTTCGACATCCGGTTCCGCGCTTGTGGGCCTAGCCATCCGATTTCCATGACCGAATCCGTTTCCTCGCCTCGCTCCCGTTCCCGTTCCAATCGTTCGTCGGCCCGTTCGCGCCCGCGCTCGGCTGCTGCCGCGGGCAGTACGTCCGCGAGGGCGACGGTGCGGTCCGGCAGTGCGCCGGCCGGCGACGCGTCGCGAGACGAACGGACGCTCGACCTGTTCGGCGATCCGGTGCTCGAGCCGGGCGAGCGTATGCCGGCCACGGCGCGTGACGAAGCGGGCGCACAAGCCGAGGCGGCAGTCGATGTCGCGGACGATGTGGCGTCCGGGCGGCAGGCTGCGCTGGACGGGTTCAGTGCGCCGGATGGGGGGGCCGCGGCAGGACATGTTGAAGCAGCGGAAGGTGCAGTGACGCCCGGAGACGCGACGGTGGCGCATGGCGTTGCGTCGCCTGAAGGTGGTGGTGACGCAAACGTCGACGTCGTGCCGGCTTCTGGCGCAGCTGCGATGCAGGCGGTCGATATTCCCCTGGCCGATGGCGTTGCAACGAAAGCCGCTGACATGCCTGCGGGCGATGGCGCTGCGACGGTGGCGACCAAGCTGCAAGCAGCCGATGGTGCTGCGGCGAAGGCGACCGGATCTCAAGCGGCTGATGGTGAAGTCGAGAAGGCTGTTGTTGTTGCTGCCGCGGTTAAATCCCGCGAAGGGCGGTCCTCCGGTGACGCCGTGAAGGAACGCCGTGCGTCGTCGGGCGGCAAACGCCGGGCGGCTGCCGGTGCAAGCGACGCGACAACGGAGCAATCCGCGCCGGTCGCGACGAGCGTCGACACGGCGCCCGAGGCGGCCGGGGCGAGCCCGGTGACGACGGTCGAGCCGCAGACGTCGGCGCAGCCGGCCAAGCCGGTGATTGCCGCGAACACGGCGAACACCGCTAACACCGCTAACACCGCTAACACCGCTAACACCGCCAACACCGCCAACACCGCGAAGGCCCATGACGCCGCGCCGCGGGCCGACGCCACCGTATCCCCCGTCACCCAGCCGCAGGCTTCCGCTGCCTCCTTTGTCACGAAGCCGTCGGCGGAGCGCACGCAACCGGCCGCGCCGGCCTTCGATCCGGATACGCACCTGCGCCCGCTGACCGACCGGCTGGCCGCCCTGCAGGCCGATGTGGATGGCCTGACGCGCACGGCCGATCGCGAGATGCGCCGCGTCAACCGCCTGCTGCTGGCGTTGGCCGTCGTCGTGCTGGCCGGGCTCATCGCGCTGGTGATGCAGACGCGACAGATCGCGCACCTGAAGCAGGACGTCGCGACGAAGCAGCAGCGGATCGATCGCCTCGCGGCCGATCTGTCGACGCAGCAGGCAACGCTGATGACGCTCGAGGAGCATCACGAGGCGCTTCTGTCGCAGGTCGACCGGCTTCAGCGCAACGCGAACCGCGAAGCCGCCGTTGCGAAGCGCGCTCGCCGCACGCGTTAATCGTTTCGACCCTATCCTGGAAGCCCGACCGAGCAAGGATCGCCGTGATGTACCGGCGATCCGCCGTCGCGCGCATGCGGCAAACTGATGCGGTGCGCTGGCAGAGTTCAGGGAAAACCCTTAGAATGAAGTCCATCTAAGGGAAAACCCTAGCCACATCTGTCAGGAGTCTCACATGAGCTTCATCCTCGCCCTGCTGCAAAAGATCGACGACCTTTTCGTGTCCCCGCACCTGCCGCTCGATGCCGAATACTCGTACGCTGCGCGTCGTGCCGAAGCCGAGCGCGTGCGTCGTGCGCACCTCGTGCCGATCGTCCTGTACCGTCGCTGATTCGCTGATTCGCTGATTCGCTGATTCGCTGATTCGCTGATTCGCTGATTCGCTGATTCGCTGTCAGCGCGGCGCCTGCCGCACCTGCCTGTCCGCTTTCCGCCGCTGCATCGCGCGCCGGCGCGACCGTCCCGCTACACTGGAAGTCCGATTCCGTTCACGGTGACCGCGCCATGCTGCAGATGCGGCCAATGACGGCCAGCGAATTCCACGCGTACCGCACGCGAGCCATCGACGGCTACGCGAGCGATCTCGTTTCATCCGGACAAAATGCTGTCGAAGACGCGGCCAGCCGGGCGCGCGCCTGTTTCGACACGCTGCTGCCGGACGGCCTGCGTACCTCCGGCCAGACCCTCGTCGTGCTCATCGACGGCGCCAGCGGCGACGCGGTGGGCGACCTCTGGTATGCGATCGTGCCTGAAGGGCCGAACCGCACGCTGTTCATCTACGACCTCGACATCGCCCCGTCCCGGCGCCGCCAGGGCTGGGCCACGCGTACGCTCGAGGCGCTCGATGCCGAGGCACGCCGGTACGGCGTCACCGAGATCGGGCTGTCGGTGTTCAATCACAACGCGGCGGCCCGCGCGCTGTATCGTGCGTGCGGCTTCGCGCCGATCACGACGACCTTGATCAAGCCAGTCATTTCGGACTGAAGCCACCGGCCGGCGCCGCGTTGTCGTGCGCTGGCGATTTGACTCGCCATCGGCCAATGCCGGCCGACCTCACGATCCTGCCTGTTTGCCAAGCGCCAAGCGCCAAGCGCCAAGCGCCAAGCGCCGAACGCCGAACGCCGAACGCCGAACGCCGAACGGCCGTTCGGCACACGTCACCGGCACACGTCACCGGCACACGTCACCGGCACACGTCACCGGCACACGTCACCGGCACACGTCACCGGCACACGTCACCGGCACACGTCACCGGCACACGTCACCGGCACACATCACCGGCACACATCACCGGCACACATCACCGCGCGCGCCCCTTCCATCTCCGCAACAGCAACGCATTGGTCACGACGCTGACGCTCGAGAACGCCATCGCCGCGCCCGCGATCACCGGGTTCAGCCAGCCGAGCGCCGCGAGCGGCACGCCGACCAGGTTGTAGACGAACGCCCAGAACAGGTTCTGCTGGATCTTCCGGTACGTGCGTCGGGAGATGTCGATCGCGTCCGCGACGAGTGCCGGGTCGCCGCGCATCAGCGTGATGCCGGCCGTGTGCATCGCGACGTCCGTGCCGGTCGCCATCGCGATGCCGACATCGGCCGCGGCGAGCGCGGGCGCATCGTTGATCCCGTCGCCGACCATCGCGACGATCCCGCCGTGCATGCGCTTCAGCTCGGCGACGACGCGCGCCTTGTCGTCGGGCAGCACCTGCGCATGCACCTCGCCGATCCCGAGCGACGCCGCGACGGCGGCTGCGCTGCCGCGGTTGTCGCCCGTCACGAGCACGCTCGCGACGCCGCGCGCCGACAGCGCCGCGATCGCGTCGCGTGCGCCCGGCTTCACGGTGTCGCCGAAAGCGATCAGCGCGAGCAACGCGCGCGGCGCGTCGGCGCGCATCAGCCACGAGATCGTATTGCCCGCGCGCTCGAGCTCCGCCGCGCGTGCGTCGAGCGCGGGCGGCGCCGC
>NZ_JAAGPC010000092.1:0-244 GCF_017104595.1 Burkholderia sp. Tr-20390
CCGCTTGAAAAAAAAAACCCCTCTACTTTCTATTATCTCGCCGCGCTCCGCGCCATACCAAATAAACCCTCCTTCAACACAGCGCACGCACGCGCCCCCGTATCCTCGCTCGCTCTCCACTCGCCGCACCCCATCGTCGTGCTGACTCCGAGAAGAATCGTCCTCACGACAATCGAAGTACACACCTCCACCGCTCCTGCGGCCGCTACGGTTATGTACCCTTGTCTCTGCTCCCCCCCTGCAC
>NZ_JAAGPC010000093.1:0-35944 GCF_017104595.1 Burkholderia sp. Tr-20390
CCCGCGCTCGCGAGCGCATCGGCCTGCGCGGCGGCCGCCTCGCCGTTCAGGTCGGCGAGCGCGACGAACGCGTCGGATTCCGCGAATCGGCGTGCGATCGCCGCGCCGATCCCCTGCGCGGCGCCCGTGACAAGCACGACGCGCCCGCTGAAATCCGCCCGCAGGCGGCCGCTGCCCGGCACGGCATTCATCGCTGCGCCTCGCCGCCGAGCGGATGCACGGTTTCGTTGAGCACCTGCGCGTGCGCGCCGATCGGGAAATTCGACAGCGTGCCGAAATCGCCGCCCTGGTAGCCGAAGATCTTGCCGTCGGTCTTGCGCTGCGCGAGGTCGATCAGCACGACGCCGAGCGTGGGCACCACCTTTTCTCGCCACACGAAGAGATACAGTTCGTCCGCAATCCTGAAGTAATGAGAGCGGTCGACATCGGCCAGCCCGCCTTCGACACCCTGCAGGCACTGCCACGCATAGAAATTCTCGTTCAGGTAGATGTGCTCGTAGCATTCGGTCGGGCTATAGCGATACATCGTCCGCTTGCCGATCAGCTCGCGCGTGGGCCCGTGCAACGGCCCCGGCTGCGTGTGGCCGCCGAGCGTGCCGTGCCGAAACTCGGCCTCGACGCCCGTCAGCGGCAGCCCGCGCGCAACCCGTGTGAACGCGTCGATGCGCGTGTCGGCCTCGGTCGGCAGCGCGCCGACGACCGACGTCCATACACCGTTGTCGAGATCGATCACGAGACTGACCGACGTCGCGCGGGCAGCCGAATCGATGTAGTCGACGAAGTACAGCCCGTGGCGCAGCCGCGTCACGCGGCACGGCTCGCGGCCGCCCGTAACGGTCGCCGCATCGCGCCACTGCAGTGCGCCGGGCTCGAACGTATAGACGCGCCATGCGCCCGATGCGTCGCCGAGCGCAAGTGTCCGCCCGGCGAGCGCGTCGACGGATGCGAGGATGTTCGCTTCCGGCGCGAAGCCGTCCGCGAGCGCGCCAACCTGAATGAATACCGGATCCTGTCGTTCCACCTGCCGTCTCCCGCGCAGCTTCAGGCCCGGCGGGCCGTGTACGCTGCTCATGTGCACATGGTGCGGGTTGCGCGCGCCGCGCGGTATCGGCCAAAAGGATGAAGGGCGCGCGGCGCCGGAACGCGCTAAAGTGCACGACATCCGCGCCGCGACCGGCGCGAGGAGCGCACATGCACCGCGTCACCCATTACCGACGGACCGACGAAGGCATCGAGGCAATCAGCCTCGAATCCGACCGTGCATTTCCGCGCCACGCGCACGACGAATTCGGGGTCGGCGTGATCGTCAGCGGCGCGCACCGGTCGTGGAGCGGCCGCGGGCAGGTCGACGCACTGGCCGGCGACGCGATCATGGTCAACCCGGGCGAGATGCACGACGGCTCGCCGATCGAGGCCGGCACAGGCCGGCACTGGCGGATGCTGTACCTCGCACCCGCGCTGGTCGCGGGCGTGGCGGCGGAAGAAGGCCTCGGCGGCGTCGAGCTGGCGCATCCGGCGGTGCGCGACGCGCGGCTCACGGCTGCCGTCGGCCAACTGCACGCGCGTATCGTCGCGGGTGAATCCCAGCCGCTCGCCCGCGACGAAGCGCTCGTGATGCTCGTCGCCGGGCTGCTTGCCCGGCATGCGAACCGCACGCTGCCGGCGGCGGGCGTCGCACCGGCAATCCGCCTCGCCCGGGAGCGGCTCGACGCGACGCCCGCCGCGCCCGTTTCGCTCGCCGAGCTGGCCGACCTGAGCGGCGTCAGCCGCTTCCAGCTGCTGCGCGGGTTTGCCCGCGAAGTCGGCATCACGCCGCACGCGTACCTGATCCAGTCGCGTGCGCGGCTGGCGCGCGCGCTGCTTGCCAGCGGCTTGCCGATCGCGGATGCCGCGGCCGAAGCCGGCTTTGCCGATCAAAGCCATTTGACGCGCGCGTTCGCGCGCCAGTTCGGGATCACGCCGGGGCGGTTCACGCAGGCCGTTTGACGCCGCCGTCATCCCGCGGGGCCCGTCGTCAACACACCGGCCTCGAAGGCTGCGCTCACATCGACAACTGCGACGGCACGCCGAGCCATGCGCTGCTCGCGGTGACCGTCGCCCGCCCCTGCGGCCCAAGCATGCCGAGTCGCGCGCGCCGTATTCGACATGCCCGCGCGCGCTGCAATTTCGTTCAAGACGCGCATCACCGCCGTACGCGACGATGCGGCGCATGAAGACACGACTGATTGGCTATCTCTATCTCGCCGCCGCAATGGCAGGCGTCGGCAGCACCGTCATCGCGAGCCGTCTCGCGGCCGGCGGCCTGCCTCCATTCGCGGCTACCGCGCTGCGCTTCCTGATCGCGACACCGCTGCTGTTCGCGCTGATGCGCGCGCAGCGCATGCGCTGGCCGCGCCTCTCCAGTCACGACGCCGTGCTGCTCGTCATCCAGGCGGCGGCGGGCGGCGTCGGTTATACGGTGCTGCTGATCTGCGGCACGAAGCTGTCGTCGCCGCTCGATGCGGGCGTGATGCTCGGCACGCTGCCCGCGATGTCGACGCTGATCGCGGCCGTCGTGCTGCGCGAACGGCAGACACCGCGCGACTGGGTGGCCGCCGCGCTCGCAACGGCCGGCGTGCTGTTCGTCACATTCGCGCCCGGCCAGGCCCTGCCGTCGCTCCGCACGCTCGCCGGCGATGCGCTGGTGCTGGCCGCCGTCGCCTGCGAAGCCGTATTCATCCTCCTCAACCGGCGGCTGGCCGCACCGTTGCCGCCGCTGGCGCTGTCCACCGCGATGTCCGGCCTCGGCTTCGTGCTCGCCCTCGTGCCCGCCGCGTTCGAATGGCACGCGGTGGCGACCGGATGGACCGCCGACGCGGTGTCGGCGATCGCCTACTACGCGCTGGTGCCGACCGTGCTCGGCTACCTGTGCTGGTATGCCGGTTCGGCACGCACGAGCGGAACCGAGGCCGCGCTGTTCACGGCGGTCGCGCCGGTCTCGGCCGTGCTGTTCGCGGTCGCGCTGTTCGGCGAAACGCTCAGCGGCACGCGTATCGCGGGTATCGCGCTCGTCGTCGCCGGCATGGTCGTCGGCGCGACGCGGCGACGCGAACCGCCAGCCGAAGCACGCAATACGCACCCGGCGAATCCGGATCGACCGTCCCGCCCCACGCCCGCCGCGCAAACAGCCATCGACTGACTCGCGCTCATCGCGTCGTTGCGTCGTTGCGGAAACGGCGGCAGCTCCACCCCGCCGTAAAACCGGTCGATCCTCGCGCTTCCCCCGTGCGGCCGGCCACTGTAGGAATGTGTCCGCGCACCGCAAAACCGTTGCGCACCACCCCGCAAGATGCAATATTCGCGTGGCCGGGACCTTTGACAACCATCGCACAACAATCCGCCACGCAATGAACAGGAAGGAAGCCAAAACAAGAATCGCGGTGCTGCTGTCCGCGGGAGCGAGGAAGGCCGACGCATTGGCCGAACTGTCCGGACAAGGACTCAAGGATCGCGTGCTCGCGCACCTGATCGCGTCGCGCCCCGATCCCGAACGCTGCCGCCAGAACAAGCTGCACATCCGGATCCTGGTCGCGCTCGGCATCGCGCAACTCGCGATCAGCCTCATGCTCGCGTACTACTTCTTCGCCACCGGCGCCGGCAACGGCCTCGTGCTGGTGTTCCTCGCGTTGACCGTGCCGCTGTCGCTGCTGTTCATCTGGGGCTTTGCGACCAATCGTGTCGGCGCGTACCACGCGTTCATCCTGCTGTCGCTGCTGCAGGTGCCGAAGACCATCGCCGAGCTCGGACGCGATCCGTCGACCGCGCTGCCGAGCCTCGCGATCACGGTCCTGCTGGTGGGCTATGTCTGGTTCGTCCGCAACCGCCTGTTCCCCGACTACGGCTGGTTCACGCCGCGCAAGGTCGAAGGCCGTTACGCGTTCGTCGAGCACGCCTGACGCCACCGGCATCGAGCGCCGGCCAAAAGAAAAAAGGCGCCGGGCCGCCCCGCAATCGCGGGACGGCCCGGCGCCTTCTGCATTCCGGAACCGGTCGGCTTACTTGGCCTTTTCAGCCGAATCGCTGATCGCCTGGCCGCCCTTCGAAATGTCCTGCCCCACACCGGCGACCGTGTTGCAACCGGCGAGCGCGGCGGTCACCACCAGCAGCATTGCAGCAATCGTACGCGTCATTCTCATTCTCCTTGGAATCAACAAGCCCGACGGGCGAATCGTTTGCGGCGTCGCGCCCGGCAGATGCTGGGCACGGGGCCTGACCTGATTATACGGAGACGGCCGCCGCGCGCCAGTCCGAACCCGCCGCCTGTCACGCGGGCCACACAGCCGGTTCGCGCAGATTTTCCTTGACTTCAACATGCGAGGAACTAATATACGCACCGCGTATATTTCTCGTCAGGAGCCGCCGATGACCGTTCCCCAGCAAGCCTTCCTCCGCGACGCCATGCGCCGCCTCAACATGACACGCGAAGCGTTCGCCAGCCGCATCGGTGTGAGCCGGCGCGCGCTGGATACCTGGCTGCTGCCCGACGATTCGCAGGAATCGCGCGGGATGCCCGAGATCGTCGAGCGCTTCGTGTCGGAAATCGTCGAGCGCTCGGTCCCGGAAGGCGGCAACTATACGCAAAGCGTAGATAATCAGGGGCTCGCCAAGCAGTTCTTTTTCGAGGGCAAGCCGCAACTGCTGTCGGTCGACCAGTTCTCGCGGGAATCGGTCGAGGCGCTGTTTCGCGTGGCCGACGTAATGCAGCCGATCGCGCGCCGCCACAAGATTTCGCGCGTGCTGGAAGGTGCGGTGCTCGGCAACCTGTTCTTCGAGGCCAGCACGCGTACGCGCGTGTCGTTCGGCGCCGCCTTCTGCCGGCTCGGCGGTTCGGTGTGCGATACGACGGGCTTCACGTTCTCGTCGATGGCCAAGGGCGAATCGATCTACGATACGAGCCGCGTGATGGCCGGCTATGTCGACGCGCTCGTGATCCGCCATCCGGAGAAAGGCTCGGTGGCCGAGTTCGCGCGTGCGACCAACCTGCCCGTGATCAACGGCGGCGACGGCCCCGGCGAGCACCCGAGCCAGGCGCTGCTCGATCTCTATACGATCCAGCGCGAGTTCTCGCGGCTCGGCAAGATCGTCGACGGCGCGCACATCGCGCTGGTCGGCGACCTCAAGTACGGCCGCACCGTGCACTCGCTCGTCAAGCTGCTCGCGCTGTATCGCGGGCTCAAGTTCACGCTCGTGTCGCCGCCGACGCTCGAGATGCCGGCCTACATCGTCGACCAGATCGCGACGAACGGCCACGTGATCGAGCAGACGACCGATCTCGCCGCCGGGCTGCGCGGCGCGGACGTCGTCTATGCAACGCGGATCCAGAAGGAGCGCTTCACCGACGAGTCATTCGAAGGCTACACGCCGGATTTCCAGATCAACCAGGCGCTCGTCGATTCGGTGTGCAAGCCGGACACGCTGATCATGCACCCGCTGCCGCGCGACAGCCGGCCCGGCGCGAACGACCTGTCGGTCGACCTGAACCGCGACCCGCGCCTCGCGATCTTCCGCCAGACCGACAACGGCATTCCAGTGCGGATGGCGATCTTCGCGGTGCTGCTCGGCGTCGAGAACCTCGTCCAGCATTCGATGCGCGACGCGACGTGGCGCCCGCCGGCCTATCTCGGGCCGGAGGATGCGGTGTTTCACGGGGTCGATTGAGAAGGAACTGCGGGGGCGAGCCAGTCAGGCGCCCCCGCAGTTCAACGGAAAGCGCGCCGGGCAGCCCGGCGCGCTCTATTTTTTGCGCGGTGAACAGATGAGCAATCAGCACCTAGGACGCCCACGGATCGATCACCCGCAAGCCGACCGCCTCGAATGGCGCGACGTCGCGCGTCGCAATGATCAATCCGTTCGCCTCGGCCGTCGCGGCGATGAAGCAGTCGGCGGGCGCGATCGCGGTGCCCGCGGCACGGGCCCGCGCGCGGATGCCGGCATAGGCTTTCGTCGCCACCTCGTCGAACGGCAGGATCCGACCGCGAAACAGCGGCACGACACGCTGCTCGATGCTTTGATGAAGCCAGTCGCGCCTGCGACCTTCCGGCAACGCCGCCACGCCGAAGCGCATTTCGGCGAGACTGATCGCAGCCAGAAACAGCGTTTCGACGTTCTGGGCATCGAGCCACTCGATCACGGCCGCGCTCGGCTCGCGCCGCAACGGCTCGGACATCACGTTCGTATCAACAAGGATCATTCGAAGCTCATCGGGTCGGTTAGCGTCTTGTCGCGCTGCGCGTCGAAATCGACACCGCCCGCCTCCCGTCCGATTTCCGCCAGCAGCGTTCCCAGCTTGAGCCGGCCTCCCGGAAGAACGGCCTGCTCGAGGATGTCCCGCACCTCCGCTTCGGTGCTGCGCCCATGCTGGGCCGCACGAATCCGAAGCGCACGGTGCACTTCATCGGGCAGGTTTCGAACCGTAATCACAGGCATGATGCACCTCGCTACATTTGCTTTCAATGCAGTCATATTAGCACCTTGATGTCATGGCGGGCGATCCGCGACAGAACCACTCTACCCCGCCAGACACGCCCGCCACAGCTGGCCTTTCGGCCATCAACCCCGCCCCGCGCGCCCCACCGCCACCCCGTCACATTAGTTGACACTTTCCTTACTAACGATAACAAGAACGCTTCTCATTCAATAAAAAATTACATAGAATGCCGCCTGAAAACAAATCGTAATAATTCCCGGCGGCATGCACATTCCCGTAGCGCCCCGCCCCCGGGGCCACACCGCGAGGTCGAAGCGCACCATGAAGTCACGTCCCGACGAGCTGAAGCTCGGTAAATTCACCACCCTGTGCAGCGTGCTCGCCGCAAGCCCGGCCTTCGCGGCGGACGGCACGCCGCCGCCCGCCCCGGTCGGCACCGAAGGCCATCTCGCGCCGATCGAAGTCCAGGGCAAGGCCGAGCACAGCTACAAGGCCGACTTCTCCGCTTCCGCGAAATTCACCGCGCCGCTCGTCGACACGCCGAAATCCGTCACCGTGATCCCGCAGGAACTGATCCAGAACAGCGGCGCGTCAACGCTGACCGAAGCGCTGCGCACCGTGCCCGGCATCACGTTCGGCGCCGGCGAAGGCGGCAACCCGCTCGGCGATCGTCCGTTCATCCGCGGCTACGACACGCAGGGCAGCATGTTCGTCGACGGCATGCGCGACACCGGCGCGACGACGCGCGAGATCTTCAACACCGAGCGCATCGAGATCACCAAGGGTTCCGACGGCGCATACGGCGGCCGCGGCGGCGCGGGCGGCAGCATCAACCTGATCACGAAGGCCCCGCACCTCGGCACCACCGCCGCCGCGAGCGCGGGCCTCGGCACCGACCGCTATCGCCGCTTCACGGCCGACGGCAACTGGCAGTTCGCCGATCACGCCGCGTTCCGCCTGAACCTGATGAGCCACAACAACGACGTCGCCGGCCGCGACGCGGTGAACAACGAGCGCTGGGGCGTCGCACCGTCGATTGCGTTCGGCCTCGGCACGTCGACGCGCGTCGTCGCGAGCTACTACCACCTGCAGACGGACGACCTGCCCGACGGCGGCATCCCGTACTACTACGGCTTCAACCTCCCGAAAGGCGTCGCCACCGACGGCCCGGCGCCCGTCGACCGCCACAACTTCTACGGCCTGACCAACCGCGATTTCCGCAAGACGACGTCGGACATCAGTACGCTGAAGATCGAGCACGACATCACGTCGTCGCTGACGATCCGCAACACCACGCGCTATACGGAATCGACGCAGGACTACATCTGGACGCAGCCCGACGACAGCCAGGGCAACGTGGTCAACGGCAAGGTCTGGCGGCGCGCGAACACCCGCAACAGCGCGATCAACAGCATCGCGAACCAGACCGAGCTGTTCGGCGAATTCCGCACCGGCCCGTTCAAGCACAGCTTCACGACCGGTATCGAGCTGTCGCGCGAATGGGGCAAGCGCGACACGTACAACGTCGCCGCCGCGAACGGCAAGATCTGCCAGAACGGCATCGGCGCGGCGTCGGGCTACAACTGCACGAGCCTGTGGTCGCCGAACCCGAACGACCCGTGGGCCGGCTCGATCACGCGCAACAACGACTACGCGCGTGCCCGCACCGTGACGAAGTCGATCTACGGCTTCGACACGATCGAGATCACGCCGCGCTGGCAGGTCAACGGCGGCGTGCGCATCGACGACTACTCGACCCGCTTCACCGACACCAAGGCCAACGGCGGCAAGACCACCACGCGTGACGACACGCTCGTGAACTGGCAGGCCGGCCTCGTGTTCAAGCCCGCGCAGAACGGCAGCATCTACGCGTCGTACGCGACGTCGTCGACGCCGGCCGGCATGATGCTCGGCGAAGGCAGCGAAACGCAGTCGCTCACGCCGGGCCGCGGCGGCGTCGGCTCGAACGCCGATCAGCTGGCGCCGGAAAAGAACCGCAGCATCGAGCTCGGCACGAAGTGGAACGTGCTGAGCGACAAGCTCGCGCTGACCGCCGCGCTGTTCCAGATCGATACGACGAATGCGCGCGTGACGCTGCCGAACAACCAATATGCGATGGTCGGCAACAAGCGCGTGCAGGGTCTCGAGCTCGGCGTCGCGGGCCAGATCACGAAGCAGTGGCAGCTGTTCGGCGGCTATACGTACATGAAGAGCGAGCTGCGCGACAACGGCAAGGACACGGCGAACAACGGCAACCGGTTCCCGAACACGCCGAAGCACAGCTTCACGATGTGGTCGAACTACGACGTGACGCCGAAGTTCACCGTCGGCGGCGGCGCGTTCTACATGTCGCAGGTGTTCGGCGATCCCGCGAACCAGCACGCGGTGCCGTCGTACTGGCGCTTCGATGCGATGGCGCAGTACCGCATCAACAAGAAACTCGACCTGCAGCTGAACGTGAACAACCTGTTCAACCGCACCTACTTCGACCAGGCGTATCCGGCGCACTACGCGTCGATCGCACCGGGCCGCTCGGCGTTCGTCACGCTGAACGCGCGCTACTGATCGATGGAGGCCGTGTCGCTGAAGGCGCTCGCGTCGGTTTCGCCGCGCGAGTTCGCCGACATCCTGGCCGGGCCGCCCGAGCGCGCCGCCGCATGGGTCGCGGCGGCGGCCGACAACGGCATCGTCGACGCCCAGGCCGTCTACGGGCAATACCTGCTCGACGGACACGGCGTCGCGCGCGATCCGGCGGCCGCGTTCAACTGGTTCCGGCACGCGGCGCGCGCCGGCCACGCGATGGCGATGAACATGCTCGGCCGCTGCTACGAGTTCGGCTGGGGCACGGCCGCGTGCGCGCCGGTCGCCGTGTACTGGTACCGGCTCGCCGCGCAGGCGGGGCTCGACTGGGGCATGTACAACTACGCGACGGCGCTCGCGCTGGGTAACGGCGTCGACGAGAATCGCGCCGAGGCACTCGACTGGTTCCAGCGCGCGGCCGCACTCGGCCATGCGAAATCGATCAACCTGATCGGCGGCTTCCACGAGGATGGCTGGGTCGTACCGGTCGACCGCAACGCCGCGTTCGACCACTATCAACGCGCCGCCGTGGCCGGCGACTTCCGCGGCCAGTTCAACCTTGCACGGCTGCTCGCCGAGCGCGGGCGCATCGACGAAGCGCTCGCGTGGCTTGCACGCGTGCCGGCCACCGCTACCCCCGCGTTCGTCGCGAAGATGCGCGCGTATCTCGCGTCGTCGCCGATCGACGCGTTTCGTGCGGCGGCGCTGGAATTGCAAACGCCACCACAGCCGCAGCCACACTGTCTGGAATCCGCATCATGATGCTTCACATCCCCGGCGTACTGACGAAAGCGCAGGTCGCGCAGTGTCGCGAACTGCTCGATGCGGCCGAATGGGTCGACGGCAATGCGACGTCCGGCACGCAGTCGGCGCTCGCGAAACGCAACCGGCAATTGCCGGAAGGCGCGCCGGCCGCACGCGCGGTGGGCGACGCGATCCAGGACGCGCTCGCACGCCATCCGCTGTTCTTCTCGGCGGCGCTGCCGCTCAAGGTGTTTCCACCGCTGTTCAATCGCTACGAAGGCGGCGAGACGTTCGGCACGCATGTCGACAACGCGATCCGGCTGCTGCGCGGCACGGATTTCCGCGTGCGCAGCGACCTGTCGGCGACGCTGTTCCTCGAAGAACCCGACGCGTACGATGGCGGCGAGCTGTGTGTCGAGGATACGTACGGCACGCATCGCGCAAAGCTGCCGGCGGGCGACCTCGTGCTGTATCCGGCGTCGAGCCTGCATCACGTCACGCCCGTGACGCGCGGCGCGCGCGTCGCGTCGTTCTTCTGGATCCAGAGCATGGTGCGCGACGACGGCGACCGCACGCTGCTGTTCCAGCTCGATACGCAGATTCAGGCACTGTCCGTCGAGAAAGGCACGAAGGATCCGATGGTGATTTCGTTGACGGGGATTTATCACAACCTGTTGAGGAAGTGGGCGGATGCGTAACCAACGATATGCAATGCAGCCGCTGGACGTATTGCGCGGCTCGGTCGTGCGCTACGACGGTCCCGTCGATCCAATCGAGGAAAGCGGTTGGGAGGCGCCGCCACACGACACGCGAAACGACGGCGTCCACGCAGGCACGACCATCGATACGCGAGGATAAGAGGCTCACGCTCCCGCAGCGGAAACCGCGACACATCCTCCGCCGGACTCTGGCATATTGGCGATTCGTCTGACCAAATCAACCACGAGCGCCCGGCCGTGCGCAATAGCGCTTCCTGCTGCCAGCCGGACGTGGCCCGCAACCGTCATTGCGCCACTTCGTCCACTATCGTGATTTCGCTCTCCGATCCCGTTGTCCGGTCCATTGCCCTGCTGGAGTCGCACGAAGGGTTTGTCGATCTCGCAGGCTTCCATGACCGTATCGCTGTCGCTCCCAGCCCTGACGACGTCGCAAACAAGAGCCCGCATTTCCTGAAAGTGCGTCGTGGCGTGGCGGACCGGCTGATCGCCGCAGCGCACGCGCTCCCCGCCGGCCTGCGCCTGTACGTCAAGGAGGGCTATCGCCCGCTGGCCCTGCAGCGCCACTACTTCACCGGGCACCTCGCGCACCTGCGCCGGACGCTGAAGCCGTTGCCGGATGATGACACCCTGGTCGCACTGACGAGCCACTACGTTGCACCGCCGGAAGTCGCCGCGCACCCGACGGGCGCAGCTGTCGACCTGACGCTCATCTCGGCGGATGGTATCGAGCTCGACATGGGTTGCATGCTCGATGCCACCGACCAGGAATCATCCGGCGCGTGCTACACGCACAACCCGTTCATCAGCCGCGCAGCCGCTCGCAACCGTCAGGTGCTGATCACCGCGCTGACGGGCGCCGGCTTCACCAATTACCCGTCGGAATGGTGGCATTGGTCGTTCGGCGACCGCTATTGGGCCGTGATGCACGATCAATCGCACGCCATCTACGGCCCCGTCGAGGAAACATGCTCGACGAAGCCGCGTGCTGACATTCTTTCCGATGAAACGCGCCCGCCTCGGTAACATCCTCACTTGTCGATCCCTGCCCGCTCCCGCACAATCGCAGCACCTGCATCACTCTCCCCCGCGCCGATGTCCTATGCGTCACTCGCCACCGGCGTCCTCCTCGCCGGCGGCCTCGGTCAGCGCTTCGACCCGAGCGGCCTGCACAGCAAGCTGCTCGCGCTGCTTCCCGACGGCACGCCGGTTGCGGTCGCGGCCGCCCGCCATCTCGCGGCGGCCACGGCCGACGTGATCGCCGTCGTGCGTCCCGGTGCCGAAAAACTCGCGATGCTGCTGAACGAAGCCGGCTGCCACGTCGTCTACGCGCCCGACGCCGTGCGCGGCATGGGCGCGAGCCTCGCGGCCGGCGTGCGCGCGACGCCCGACGCGAACAGCTGGCTCGTCGCGCTCGGCGACATGCCGTGGATCGCGGCGTCCACCTACGAAGCCGTCACGCGCGCGCTCGACGCCGACGACGCGTCGATCGTCGCGCCCGCGCACCGCGGCGTGCGCGGCCATCCGGTCGGGTTCGCCGCGCACCATTTCGATGCGCTCGCCGCGCTCGACGGCGACACGGGCGCCCGCGCGCTGTTCGCCCGCGCGCCGGTCAGGCTGCTCGACGTCGACGATCCCGGCATCGTGCGCGACGTCGATACACCGGCGGATTTACGCTGACCGGAATCACGCAGAGCGCGCGGTGCAACACAGCGCACGCGCCGCGCGCGGCGGGTTCCTGCCCGAAAGCGGCCCGTGCCCGGATTGCACCGACGACACACCACCCGCCGCCACAATCCCGCTGCAAACGCACGCCCGATTGGCTATAACGGAGACGAGGCGCCCCTGCCGCGCCACCGCCGTCACGCACCGCGCGAGTCCTCCATGACCGATCACACGACCCCGACGCCCGAGCCACCGGCCGACCCGAACCGCGATCCGGAAGACGATCCGTTCTCGTCGCCGCCCGGCCATCACGACAACCCGCAGCAACCGGACGGACCGCCGAGCAAGGATCCTGTCTAGCCTCCGGGCTGCCGCGCCGCGCATTCATCGCGGGTTCCCGTCATGCGCCGTCGTCGCCGCATGAGGTTGCCTAGCGCGCCGTATACCCGCCGTCGATCGGCAGCGACACGCCGCTGACCATCGACGCCGCGTCGCTGAGCAAGAACAGGATCGGTTCGACGACCTCGTCCGGCTCCGCGAATCGCCCGAGCGGAATCGCGGCCAGCATCGGCGCCCGCTTTTCCGGTTCGCTCCACGCGAACTGCGCCATCGGCGTGAGCGTGACGGTCGGGTTCACACTGTTCACACGAATGCCGTGCGGCCCGAGTTCGATGCACAGCACGCGCGTGATCGCATCCATCGCCGCCTTCGACGCGCAGTAACTCAGATGCGCGGGCAACCCGACGAGCGCGGCCTGGCTCGATACGTTGACGATGCTGCCCCGCGCCTGCGCGACGCCACGCGCGTCGCGCGCGATCATCTTCCGTGCGACGGCCCGGGAAACGAGCGCCGCGCCGCGCGCATTGACGGCCATCACGCGATCGAAATGCGCGGCGCTCACCTCGAGCGCCGATTCGAGCGATGCGATCCCCGCGCAATTCACGAGGCCGTCGAATGCATCGTGCGCGGCGAGCGCCGCATCGATCGCCTGCTCGTCGCCACCGACGTCGAGTCGCAGCGTCTCGCACGCGGCCTCGCCGGCCAGCGCATCGAGCGCGGCCATGTCGCGCCCGGCCGCGACGACCTGCGCGCCCGCCTGCGCCAGCGCGACCGCGCACGCGCGCCCGATCCCGCTCGACGCCCCTGTGACGAGCACCCGCGAACCGCCGAAATCGAATCGTGTCTTCATGATGGCGTGTGCAACTCGTGCATGATCGGTTTGAGCGCCGGATACAGCGCCGTATAAAGCGCAAAGCGCGCCGCATACGCTTTCGCGCGTCCGGCATCGGGCCGTGCGCGCTCGACGAGCGTGACCCAGCCGCCTTGTGCATCGTCGTGCGACACGAGCCCTGCCCCGACGCCCGCGAGCAAGGCCGCCCCCATCGCGGCTTCGACGTCCTGCTCGATCGTCCACACCGGGAAGCCCGTCACGTCCGCGATGATCTGCATCCACAGCGCCGAATGCGCGGCCCCGCCCACGACGATCAGCCGGTCATCCAGCGCCACCGCGCCGCGCCGGCCGGCCTCGATGTTGTGCCGCAACGCGAACGCGACACCTTCGAGCACCGCGCGATACAGGTGCGCGCGCGTATGCGCGAGACTCAGCCCGACGAACGCACCGCTCGCCTTCGCGTCCCACACGGGGCTGCGCTCGCCCATCAGGTATGGCAGGAACAGCACGCCGTCGGCGCCCGGCGGCACGCTTTCGGCCGCTTCCTCGAGCAGCACGTGCGGATCGCCGTGCGGCAGCAGGCGCGCCGCATCGATTTCCGCGTGACAGAACTGGTCGCGAAACCAGGCGACCGACGCGCCGGCCGTGATCGCGCCGCCGAACACGTAGAGGTCGCGCTGCCCGTTGAACACGTGCGGCATGCTGACGAGCCCGTGACGCGCATCGACGTGCCGGCTCACGTAACCCCAGCACATGCTGGTGCCGATCATCGCGACATGCTGCCCCGTGCGCGTCGCGCCGGCCGCGAAGGTCGCGACGGCCGCATCGACGCCGCCCGCGACGACGGGCGTGCCGGCCGGCAGCCCCAGTTGCTCCGTCCATTGCGACAGCAGCCCGCCGACGACGTCCGTCGATTCGACGAGCCGCTCGGGCATCATCGTCGCCGGAATGCCGAGCATGTCGAGCGCGTCGTCGGACCACTCGCGGCGCGCGACGTCGTACACGCCGCCGATATTGCCGGCCGAACTGTGATCGACCGCGACCTCGCCGGTCAGCAGGTAGATCACGTACGCGTTCGGCGGCAGGAAATAGCGCACGTTCGCCCACACGTCCGGCCGCTGGTCGCGCAACCACAGCATCTTCGTGAAGCCGTAATAGCTGTCGACGCCGTTGCCCGTGATCACGCGCAGCCGCTCGACGTTCACGTTCGCGTTGACCCAATCGACTTCCGCGGTCGCACGCCGGTCCATCCAGATCAGGCACGGATGGAGCGGCCGCATGTCGATGTCGACCGGAATGCCCGAGCCGCCGTACAGGCTGCCCACGCACACCGCGCGGATCGCATCGGCCGGCACGCCCTGCGCGCGCGCATCGCTCACGCAGCCCGCGATGCACGCGAGCACCGCATCGAACCACGCCTGCGGCCATTGTTCGGCCCACAGCGGGCGCGGCGTATCGGGCTGGTAGCCGGCCGAGCGCCGCGCGACGATCGTGCCGTGCCGGTCGACGAGCAGCGCCTTGGTGCTCTGCGTGCCGATATCGACGCCTATGACGTATTCCATGATGTCTCCGGTGAGGCGCACGCCGGCCGTCAGCGGGCCGGTTTCAGCAGCACCTTGATCGATTCGGGCGATTTCGCGACGCGGATCGCGTCGTCCCAGTCCTCGAGCGCGAAATCGTGCGTGACGATGCCTTTCGACGTGACGAGCCCGCGCGCAAGCAGGTCGATCGCGATCGGATAGCAGTATGGCCCCAGGTGCGCGCCGCGTACGTCGAGCTCCTTGCGATCGCCGATGATCGACCAGTCGACGGTCGCATCCTCGCCGAACACGCTGAATTCGACGAAGCGGCCCAGCTTGCGGATCAGGTCTAGCCCCTGACTCACGCCGACCGGCGCGCCGGTCGTCTCGATGTAGACGTCGCAGCCGTAGCCGTCGGTGAGCGACCGGACGATCTCGCGCGCGTCGTCGCGCGTCGGGTTGATCGTCACGTCGGCACCGTACTCGCGCGCGAGTTCCAGCCGCTCGTCGATCAGGTCGATCACGACGAGCTTCTTCGGCGTCTTCAGGTGCGCGACCTGCGTCATCATCAGCCCGAGCGGGCCCGCGCCCGCGATCACGACGACGTCGTCGAGCTGGACGTCGCCACGATTCACCGTATGGATCGCGCACGACAGCGGCTCGATGATCGCCGCGTCCTCGAGCGATACACCGAGCGGAATCTTGTGGACGATCGCGGTCGGCGGAATGCGCATGTACTCGGCCATCCCGCCGTCGGCCACCTCGCGCTGGAAGCCGAAAATGTTGTGCACTTCGCACATCCAGTACTGGCCCGACTTGCAATAGCGGCACTTGCCGCACGGCACGATCTGCTCGGCGATCACGCGGTCGCCCACCGCCACGCCGAAATGTTCGGCCGCGCCGTCGCCGAGCGCTTCGACGTGGCCGAAGAATTCGTGGCCGGGAATCACGGGCGCCTTCACCCACGGGCTCGGGCCGCCCCAGAACATCTTCGCGCCCGTGTAGCACTTGCAGTCGCTCGCGCAGATTCCGCATGCGGCGATGCGGATCACGAGTTCGTTCGCGCCGGGGCGCGGCTTCGCGACCTGTTCGACGCGATAGTCCTCGGGGCCGTGGCAGACGACCGCGGTCATCCGCGGCAGGGCTTCGGGTGTCGTCATGAGTTGTCTCTTTCGTGGATGATCTGGATGACTGATGAATCGGTCGTTACCGCGACCGTTCGCGGCTGATGTAGATCGCGAGCAGGATGATTCCGCCCTTGATCACGTTCTGCACATACGGGTTCACGCCGATCATGTTCAGCCCGTTGTTGAGCACGCCGAGCAGCAGCGCGCCGACCAGCGTGCCGAGGATCGCGCCGCGCCCGCCGGAGATCGACGTGCCGCCCATCACGACGGCCGCGATCGCGTCGAGCTCGAAGCCCACGCCGGCGTTCGGCTGACCGCTCATCAGGCGCCCGGTCAGCACGATCGCGGCGAGCGCCGACGTGAGGCCGGCCAGCGTGTAGACGATCAGCTTCACGCGCGCGACCCGCACGCCGGTGAGCCGCGTCGCCTGCTCGTTGCCGCCGATCGCATACACATAGCGGCCGAACGGCATCCGGTCGAGAAGCAGCCACGCGATCGCATAGATCACCAGCATGATCAGCACGGGCGCCTGGATGCCGAACACCTTGCCGCTGCCGAAGAACGCGACCCAGTCGGGCAAGCCGTCGATCGGATAGCCGCCCGTATAGATCAATGCCAGGCCGCGCGCGATACCCATCGTCGCGAGCGTGACGATGATCGGCGGCATCCCCGCGAACGCGACGAACACGCCGTTCAGGAAGCCGAACCCGAGGCCGACCGCGATGCCGATCGCGAGCGCGGCGACCGCGTTCACGCCCGCGACCATCAGCCCGGCCGCGAGCGTGCCCGACAGCGCCATCACCGAGCCGACCGACAGGTCGATCCCGCCGGTCAGGATCACGCAGGTCATGCCGACCGCGATGATCGCGTTGATCGACACCTGGCGCAGCACGTTTTCCAGGTTCGCGGCGGACAGGAAGCTCGGGCTCGCGATCATCATCGCGATGCACACGACGATCAGGCCGACGAGCGGATAGAACAGCGTCGAGCGCCGCAGCTGCGCCCACCTCGCGCGTGGCGGCGGGGCGTCGCCGTTTCCTGCGGTGGCCGCGAGCGTCGTGGAAGGCGTGGAAGAAGAATCAGGCAGGTTCATGGGTCGCTCCTCGCGTGCCGGCCGTGGCATAGGTCATGACCGTATCGGGATCGATCTCGTCGCCGTCGAGCGTCGCCTCGATGCGGCCCTGCCGGAACACGGCGACGCGATCGCACATGCCGACGATTTCCGGCAACTCGGACGAGATCATGATGATGGCGTAGCCGCGCGCGGTGAGTTCGCGCATCAGCCCGTAGATTTCGGCTTTCGCGCCGACGTCGATGCCGCGCGTCGGCTCGTCGAAGATCAGCACCGACGTGTGATGGTTCAGCCAGCGCGCGATCACGACCTTCTGCTGGTTGCCGCCGGACAGCGTCGCGACCTCGGTGTGGATCGACGGCGCCTTCACGCCGACGCGCCGCATCACGTCGTGCGTGGTGCGCGCCTCGCCGCGACGATCGATCAGCCAGCGCATCGACCGGTACTTGCCGAGGTTGTTCAGCGAGATG
The DNA here is from genome assembly GCF_017104595.1 of Burkholderia sp. Tr-20390. Classification (NCBI taxonomy): domain Bacteria; kingdom Pseudomonadati; phylum Pseudomonadota; class Betaproteobacteria; order Burkholderiales; family Burkholderiaceae; genus Burkholderia; species Burkholderia sp. Tr-20390. The sequence goes on from NZ_JAAGPC010000093.1 coordinate 17,532, forward strand.
TTGTCGCGGATCGAGAACGACGTGACGAGCCCTTCCGTCTTGCGGCTCTCCGGCAGGATGCCGATGCCCGCGCGCAGCGCGTCGGCCGGATCGGCGAGCTTCGCCGCCGTGCCGCGCACGCGCACGTCCTTGCGGTACGCACGCGTCGCGCCGATCACCGCGAGCGCGGTTTCCGTGCGGCCCGAGCCGACCAGCCCGGCGAAGCCGAGGATCTCGCCGGCATGCAGCGTGAAGCGGTTCACCGGGCCGCCGCGCTCGATCTGCAGTTCGTTGACCTCCAGCACCCGCGGCGCATCGGTCGCGCGCGCCGGTTTCGGCGGAAAGCTGCTTTCGATCCGGCGGCCGACCATCATCCGTACCAGTTGCTCGACGTCCGTGCGCGCGACGTCGGTCGTCGCCACGTACTGGCCGTCGCGCAGCACCGTGATGCGGTCGCACACCGCGAAGATCTCGTCGAGGTGATGCGAGATGAAGATCATCGCGACGCCCTGCCGCTTCAGCTCGCGCATGATCGCGAACAGGTGCTCGGCCTCGGCCGGCGTGAGCGTGGCAGTCGGTTCGTCGAGGATCAGGATGCGCGCGTCGAGCGACAGCGCCTTGCCGATCTCGACGAACTGCTGCTGCGCGACCGACAGCGCACGGATCGGCGCATCGAGATCGATCGCCACGCCGAGCCGCGCGAAGATCGCGGCCGCCGCGTGACGCATCCGCTTGCGGTCGCGCGCGCCCCAGCGGCTGCGCAGCTCGCGGCCGAGGAACAGGTTGTCGACGGCGTCGAGGTGCGGAATCAGGCTGAATTCCTGGAACACGATGCCGACGCCCGCCGCGACCGCATCGTGATAGTCCGCGAAATGGCGGGCGGTGCCGTCGATCTCGATCGTGCCGGCATCCGGCTGGTGAATGCCGCACAGGATCTTCATCAGCGTCGACTTGCCCGCGCCGTTCTCGCCGAGCAGCGCGTGGATCTCGCCGCGCGCAATCTCCAGATCAATGTCGGACAGCGCCTTCACGCCCGGAAAGCTTTTCGTGATGTGGCTGAGCCTGAGTATCGTGTCCATCGGCTTCTCCGTGCGAAGAGCGCCGGCCGTGCCGCCGCCCCTCGCGTCGCATCGCACGTCGTTCACCAGCTGAAGCCCTTCGCGTTGCCGCGATCGACCACCTTCACGTCGACGGGAATCGCCTTCGGCACCGTCGCGCCCCACTTCCGCGCGATCGCGATGCCGAGCGCGATGCGCACCTGGTCGGCCGGGAACTGCGCGGTCGTCTCGATGAACTTCGAATTCGGCTTCTGGATCGCGGCGATCGCCTCGGGCGCACCGTCGACGCTCGTCAGCTTGATGTCCTTGCCCGAGCTCTCGATCGCGGCGAGCGAGCCCATCGCGCCGCCGTCGTTCACGCTGAAGATGCCCTTCAGGTTCGGATGCGCGGAGATCATGTTTTCCGTGACCGACAGCGCAGTCGCGCGCTCCTGCTTGCCGTTCTGCGTGTCGACCAGCTTCACGTTCGGGTATTTCGCGAGCCCGGCCTTGCAACCGCGCACGCGTTCGAGAATCGGCACGACCGGAATGCCGTCGAGGATCGCCACTTCGCCGCTGCCGCCGATCGCCTTCGCGAGGTAGTCGCACGACATCACGCCCGCGTCGTAGTTCTTCGAGCCGACGAACGAATCGACCGGGCCGTTCGCGTTCGCGTCGACGGCCACCACCACCGCGCCGGCCTTCTTCGCCTGCGTGATCGCCGACTGGATGCCGGTCGAATCGGTCGGGTTCACGAGCAGGATGTCGATCTTCTTCTGCAGCATGTCCTCGACGTCGCTCACCTGCTTGCTGACGTCGTGATGCGCGTCGGTGACGACGACCTGCGCGCCGATCGACGCGGCCGCGTCGTTCAGCGCCTTCTGCATCGTCACGAAATACGGGTTGTTCAGCTCCTGGAACGTCATGCCGATGCGCAGCGGTGCGGCGTGCACGGCGGCAGCGGGCAGCCAGGCCGCGACGGCGAGCGCGGCAATCACCGCCATACGGGCGGCGCGACGGGGGGATGAAGCGGGCGATGCATGCGTCATGACGGTGTCTCCGGTTATGTGTGCAGCTTTTTCGTGGGTGAACGCGCCCCTCGCGACGTGGGCGACGCGATTGCGCTGGGTGAAACGGTGTGGAAAGTTCAGGCGGGCCGCGGCCCCGCGATCATCCGGGCTGCGGTGCGCGCTCCGGGATGCCGGGCGTGACGACACGCGGCGGCAGCGGATTGCCGGTGGGCGCCGCATGCAGCGCGAGCTCGCGGCTGCGCGCGTTCAGGCGCTGCAGTGCGCGGAATTCGGACGGCGCCATCCCCTTCACCGCGCGGAACTGGCGGTTGAAGTTCGACACGTTGTTGAAGCCGGCCTGGAAGCAGATATCGGTGATGTTCGCGTCGTCGGCAAGCAGCATCTGGCATGCGGACTCGATCCGCAGACGATTCACGTACTGGACGAACGGCATGCCCGTCTGGCGGTGGAACGCGCGTGAGAACGCACTGACGCTCTGCCCGGTCAGTTGCGCAAGATCGGATTCGCGCAGCTCGGACGCGAGATTCTTGCCGATGTACGACAGCGCATGGCTGAGCCGCGTGGGCGTGACGTCGGCCTGGTCGTACGCGGGGCTCGCGAGTAGCGTGCGTTCGGCCGCCCCGCAAAGCCGCTCGAGGATCGTCATGAACAGCGCGATGCGGCGCATGCCGCGCGCGGCCAGCAGTTCGTCGAACAGCGGCGCGATCGCGGCGCTGGTCGCCGCGTCGAAACCGACGCCGCGCCGCGCATCGTCGAGCAGCGCCTGCGCGTCGCGGCATTCGGGAAACGCGTCCATGCAACGGCGCACGAACGCCGGGTCGAACTGGATCACGAGATTGCGGCGCTCGACGGTTTCGCCTTCGGCCATGTCGCTGACCCAGTTGTGCGGCAGGTTCGGGCCGAGCAGCACGAGATGGCCGGGGCCGAACGAGCCGATGTGGTCGCCGACGAAATACTTGCCGCGCGTCGCGACGATCAGGTGCAGTTCGAATTCGGGATGGAAGTGCCAGCGGATCGTGCGATACGGATAGCCGTGCGACCAGACCTTGAACGACTCGTCGCGTCGCACGTCGACCACTTCCAGATCGGGGTGCATCATGGTTGGCGTCTCCATTCCCATGTCTCGCTGGCCGGTTCGTTGCGCGCGTGCGCCGCGTATTTCACACGGCGACGCGACCGGTCGCATGGGAAGCAATGTAGGTCGATCGAGCGCGCGGCTCCACCAACTTTACGCCTGATTTCCGATACTTTTTTGCGCATTCCGGCCGCACAGGGCGCCGGACGACAAATTTGTGCAGCGCGGAACGGCCGGACGGCCGCCCGCTCCGGTGCTTACGCGGCCGCGTGCTCGCGCGCCGTCCGCACTTCGTATGCCTTCAGGTGGTTGTACGCGATCCGCAGCAGCGACAGCGTATCGGCCGCCTGCGGGTCGCGGCGCGCAAGCAGGTCGCCGATCACGTGATCGGCTTCGACACGCGCGTGGTTCTCGACGTCGCGCAGCATCGACGCGGTCAGCGGCGACGGCGTCAGCACCATCCGCTGCATCCGCTCGATGGCGGCCGGCTCGGGCCGGTGGCCGTTGTGCTCGGCAATCGCGCTGCATTCGCCGAGCATCGTCTCGAGCAGGCGGCGGCCGTCCGGCGCGGCGAGAATGTCGCCCACCGAGCCGCGGAACAGCGACGTGCTCGCGGCGAGCGTCGCGAGGAACACCCATTTTTCCCACATCCGCGCGACCACGTTGTCGCTGAGCGTCGCATCGAACCCCGCGCCGCCGAGCACGTCGGCCACCGAGCGCACGCGCGGCGATTCACCGCCCGCGAGTTCGCCGAAGGTGACCCCGTGCGTGTCGTTGAGGTGCACGATGCGCTGCTCGCGATCGAGCGTCGCCGCGATCACGCACAGCCCGCCGAGCACCTGCGCGGCGCCGAACCGGTCGCGCAGCACGTCGAGATGACGCATCCCGTTGAGCATCGGCAGGATCAGCGTCTGCGGGCCGACGAACGGCGCGAACGACTGAATTGCATCGTCGAGGCTGTACGCCTTGCAGCTCAGCAGCACGAGGTCGAACGGCGCGACGCCGGCACCTGCATCGCCCGCGCGCACGGTCTGCACGTTCGCGAGCGTCAGATCGCCGCGCGGGCTGCGGATCAGCAGCCCGTCGCGCGCCAGCGCGGCCGCGCGGCCGTCGCGCACCAGGAACGTCACGTCGCGCCCCGCCGCGGCCAGCCGGCCGCCGAAATACCCGCCGACCGCGCCGGCCCCTACCACCAGAATTCGCATCGTTGCCTCCTTTCGGTTTCATTCGGTGCCGCGCCGCTGCCCAGGCGCCGGACGCATATCTCATGCAACGCTCACTGGTTCAACGGCTTGATCCGCGGAACTGCTCGGCGGTCATGAACGGGTCTTCCGCATTCAAACACGTCCGGAAGTCGGAAGGGATGAAATCAATTCGGCACCGCATGAGGTCTTGTGGCCGTCGAACGCGGCGGCCTGGCCTTCAACCTTGAATTCCACGTCACCTTCGACGATCACGCAAGCGCCGTGAATCGGACAGGAACACGTGTCGCCGATGCGAGCGACCGCGCGGCCCATTACCTTGCTCGTACCGGCTCCGGTCTCCACCCGGCCACCGTGCGTATGTGCATCGTCTACCCGGACAATTCCCCGCATATCTCCATCCCTGAATGACTCGGCGCGGCAGCGCGCACATGTGCACGTGCCGCCGCGCCGACTACATCACCACGAATATCCCTGCTGACCGTAATCGGTATCGTGTCGGCGACCCCACCACGGCAGGTAAGCATTGTTTCCGCCACGCGCGCGGAACCAATCCTTGTTCGGATCGATCGTCGTCAACTTTGACGGCGGCAGGACGACAACCGCGACCGGATGCTCCGCATCGGTGGTGCCCGCAACCAGTGCGTTACCGCCAAAGTGATTGATCCGGCCGATCGCCAGTGCAACGTCGGTCAATGCGCTACCGGCCCCCATGTCGCCGAGCAGCGCCGCCGTGTTGAACGTCTGCTTTGAGTGGTCGTATTCCGGCAGAACTTCGGTGAGCGTTTGCGACAGGCCGACAAGACGGTTCGAGGCCGCATCACTGCCTTTACCTGCATCGTGGACGATGTATTTCAGGTCAGTAACCGCGACGCCGGCATTGCGTGCCGCGTGGTCTATAGTCGCCTTCCACGCCTGCACAGTGCGCGTTGTGCCAACCTTCGGCGAGAAGTCCTTCGTGTCGCCCGTCGCCGCCTTGCCGATCCATGCGAGCGGTTCACGCTCCGTGTTGAAGGTCGGGCCGGCGAGGAACAGTACAACAAGGTTCTCGTTAATCTGCGCGTCCGTGGGCGGAAAACTCGGCGCATCCCAATTCATGACCCACACGCTCTTGTCCGGGTTCGCCTGCAAGTAGTTCAACGCCTTGTTCAGCGACGTAAAGCCGGCGTTCGCACCGCCTTGCGTGACCTGCACATCAGGGGGCGTGTCGCGGCTCCATACTTTCGGGAAATTCGGGTTTCCGATCAAGAAAGTTTCCCGGATCTCTTTGGTCAAGAATTCTCTAGACTCGGTGACGTCGAGCCGCTTTGGAATTGCCAATTCAACACGAATTCCAGCAAGTTCACGCCAACTCTTTGGATTGTCGGGCTGCACTGTATAGAAGTACGACGGATTCATCGCGTAGCGGTTACGCAGCAAATCCAAAAAGGCTTCCATGTATTTATGATAGAAGCCCTTGAATGTTTCTTCACCTTCGTTGCCGTACACCAATGCCCCGATTGATTTGAGCGTCGAGAACGATTTCGGATCGGTGCGAACCATGTCATCGTTCTTGTTCGGTGCGGCGAGTCCTTGCGTCCACAACAATTGCCATTCGGTCGGATAGTCCTTGCGTTCGAGCGGATTCAACCAAATCAGTCCGACGACCTGCGCGACAAACGGCTTCGCCGGTTCTTCCGCTACTGGCGCTGCCTTGCCGGTGGGTGTCTGGGCGGGGGCGGCCTGTGCCGGCCGCATCATGGCCGTGGTGAACAAAAACACCACAAGCGCCAGCATGCCAGGCGCGACTACGAATCGTTTCATCCAATCTCCTATTTCCAAGTGTCCCGGGTCCGGTTGCTCCGCGTGCGCCATCAGCGTCGCCATGAGTAGGGCCGCGACCATCCATACCAAAGCAGCGACAGCGACACGTCGAGGCCATGTAGCGATCAGCGCCTTCATACTACGCCTCCGACCTTCAAATGAGCCTGACCTTCGCGCTCGTCAGCAATCGTGCCGGGCATGTTGCCTTCGCCGTTCTCTTTGTGGACCCATTTATGCATCGGGAGGTCATCGAGAATGCCAGATCTAAAATACTTGGCATATTTTCTGTTTGGATTGCTTTCCGGAATACCATCCCCCATCCGCCAATCTGCTTCAATGCGCAGCGCCTTGATTTGCTTTTCCGTCAGATAGCACAGGCCAACCGCCACATCATACGCAAGCGCATATTCGGCATGATCCGCATTGGTCATCGTTGTTGAATGGTTTGTCGGGTTATTGGTCTGGCCACGGTCCATCCCGTCCGTGATCTGCTTGTTGCGCCAATCCGTATAGCCTTCGGGCACGTCGCTTTTCCCATCCTCACCGATCACGTGACCATCCTTATCAACCCAATCGGAGTTCATCGTACGTCGTGCTTCCAAACGCATCAGCGCGCGATCCTCATAGCGTTGTCCGGTTTCACTCTCAGCCGTACCTTGGGCGTCACCGTCCTTGTTCTTCGACTTGTAAACGTCGTAGGGGTCGTCGGCCCGCTTTTCCGCATCGGCCTTGCTCGCGTCGCGCCATGCGGACGGCGGATCGTTGCCTTCGTTGAAGTCGCTTTTGGCTGGTCCATCTTCTGTCGGCGCGATCGGCTTGCCGAACCGCTTCGCCTTCGGCGAGAACGGTTGATCCAGCGCGGGGGCATCCGCAGTCACGGTCCAGCCCTTCGGCGGGTCTTCATTCACGCGGAACATCTTCAGTGCAGCAGTCGCAGCAGTTCCCGCGTACATGAGGGGCGCGGTAATTAATGTCCCCATCACCCCCCAGACCGACTCGTTTCCTTTGAGCGCACCAACCAGACCGAATTTTGCCGGCGGCGACGGCGGATACCAGAATCCCGGAGTCGTCCCTTTCTGTACATGCCGCCAGTCGTCTTCCCAATATCGATAGTCTTTCTGCACGCCGACATCGAAACCCGATGCGAAGACACGCTGTGTCAGTACGCCGGGAACACCGATATCGTTGATTTCAAGCTTGCTGATACCGCGCCAGCCAATCCCTTGAACCGTCACCGCCGAAATCACCTGATCATGCGGACAACAGTACGCCGTGACGCGGCCATATGTCGATTCATTCAGGCCGTGACGCACACGGTCTTCCTGTGCTGCATACGACTTGTTGCTCGTCGGCGATACCCGACTGTTCCCCATGTCTTCATCGATCTTGTCGGCAGGAAGTTCGTAGGCTTTGCGCGTGCCGATGATCGACAGAAACTTGCCAAACGTCTGCATGCGCGCTGCGTAGGTCTGCCGTCCGCGATTCCCGTGCGGGTCTTTCGTCTCACGTTGCGACCACGTATCCATTCCCGTGGAAGATTTATACGGGCCGTCCCCCTTCGCAAAGCTGTATGGTGCGTTTGCCAACACGTAGGCATCCGCCACGCATCGCCCCTTGTGTCCCCACGGGTCTTCAACGTCGGGCAGTGCATCGCCGAAGAACGCCGCCGTGAGGCCCACAATGTTGCCTTGACTGTGACATACGACGGTAATCGGTACGGTGGCCTGCATGCGGCGGATCGACTCGATCAGCTTGGCAAGGCGCAAGGCGGCAAGGGCGCCATACGCGCGGGGCGGCGCGCGATACAGGGGCCGATTGGTCGGGTTGATGGCCTGCACGCTTGTCCAACCGAATGCACGATCATCAAGTCCGCCATGCCAAAGATCGGGGAGACTCGAACATCCATTCGTGAACGGACCGCCGCCCCAATAGTCCTGTTCGTTCAGGAAAATCTTGTCTCCGTATTCCTTCAATTCTTCGACGGTCGCCCGATAACCCCACCGGAAGTGAATCACGTTCGAGAACGACGGATCGGGCTTGATGTAGTTGTCCGCAAGCAACTTTGGATTCAGAAATCCGTCCGGCGTCAGGCTTTCTGTGTACTTCGCGGGCGTCAATTGGCCGGCATCAATGCCTTGGTACTTCAATTGATCATCAAGACGGCCGAGCCGACGATTGAGGCCCTTGCACAGTCCTTCCTCCGCCGCCTCGAACCATTCGCCTTCGGAGTTCACGCCGTGCACGAAGATGACGATGCCGGGCAGCGGCATTTGCTTGATGCAGATAAGCCGGTTGCCCTTGTCGAACAAGGTCGGCCCTTCGGCACGACCCACAACAATGGGCGGCGGTTCTCCGCGCGATGCAGTTGCGCCCGCCGCATCGGATTTTGTGGTCGGTTCGTCGGTGCGCGCGTCGGCTACCGGTCGAGGATCGAGAAAAGAATTGGTCATCAAAACTCCGGCCCTTGCTTATACGTTCTTCTTGACGAACTGCACCGCCAGCTTTTCGAACTGGTCGGCATGCACCGCCGGCAGTTCGCCGGCCGCATCGGTCTTCAGATTCGACAGCGCCCCCGACGCCTTTTGTACCTGTCCGTCGAACCCTGCCGCCGCGTTGCCGTCCGTGGCACGAACGAGCTTCGGCACGCGGCCGAGCGCCGCATGATCGAATTTCGGCATGTCTGCGGACATGCTGGCGGGCCCATCCCACGAATGGCCGGCCGATTTCACCGTGAAGGTGCCGGGGCAACCGAGTTCAATATCGCTGCCGTGCAGCTTGAGATATGCGCCCCCCGACGTGACGAACATCACCTGATCGCTCGCCATGCCCGCGAGCTTGCCGCCGGCCGCAGTGAGTTGGATGTTCTTCGCCGAATCGACTTGCGTATCGTCGTTCTGCGATTGAATCGTGACCTTGCCTTGATTTGCGATGGCCGACACGCCTTCGCTATGTGCGAACATCGCGACGCCACGTCCTCCGTGCAGGTTAATACGCTCGCCGCTGGTGACTTGCACGTGTTGCCGCGCCACTTGATCGATGTTCACGCCGGCATAGGTCACGTGCGTTTTCGGCGTGACGTTGAGCGATCCGGCCTGCGCGCCGAACGCCATCAGCGCGGCCCCATCGCCGGCCGCACCCGATCCCGTTCCTCCGGGCTTCCATTCCTTGAACGCATCGGCAATGGTCGCTTGCCCGGCCGTATCGGCGGCTTGCCCACCGTGCTGGCCGGCATAGTCGCCAAGCGATTTGAAGAGCTCCGTGCACTGGCCAAGCAGGCCAACGAGTTCGTCGCGGTCGAGCTGCCCCCCGCTCGCCTGTGAGCGTGCGTAGGTCGTCAACAGAATGCCTTGTGCGGCGCGCAGCGCGGCGGCAGCGTCGGTGCGCAGTTCCGCACCCTCGCCCCGGTCGGTCCCGTGTCCGTCCTTCCGGGGCTGCGTGAGATACCCCAAGTTCAATTGCGTATGCGCATGTTCGCTCGCTAGCTGTGCGGAAATTTGCGAGGGGGTATCGTCAAGACGTAGTTGGTTATAACGTCGCCCCTTTATCTCCTTCGTCTTGATCCCGGACACGTACCGGTTGCCCGGCAGCGCGCCGGTATGGGTGAACGTCGCAGGCGGGTTCGCGCCGTTACTCAAAACCGCGATGATGACCAAACGGTCCGGGTCGCCTGAAAGACAGCCCAATAAAACTTCCATTCCGACGCGGGGCAGAAAAAGCGCGCCGAAGTTGCCGCCCGCCAAACTCGCCCCGACACGAATCGGCGCGCTGTCGCCCGCCAGTCCATTCGTTCCGACGCCTTGCGCGTGCGTATGGTCCGCCGGATCAAGGCCGTGAATCAGCACGCGCACGCGGCCGTCTGCGTCGCAAAACACTTCCTCTCCCTCCGTGCCGACAATCGTTCCGGTCAGCAGGTGTACGGGCGGCAAATCGATCTTCGGATCGTAGGAAGGTTTGAGCGGCACGCCGCGCCGGACGCACGTGAAACTGTTTTCGTAGCGCGCGTCTTCCTGCCCCGACACGTCGGCCGGCGCGGGTAGCACGGTCTGCGCAATGTTTCGGCTCGCTGCGAATAGCGCGATCACGCGGCCAGTTAGGTCTTTCGGAAGGTTGTTCCAGATATCGTGACGCACTGACGTAACGACGAACTGTCGCTGATCGGCAGGCTTCATGTCGAGTTCGGGATCGCCAGTCAACGTGAACCATGAACCGACCGGGATATCGCGGACGCTGCTGATACCGTCGCACCGCTCCGCTGCGAACTGATGCGCCAGCATCCGGTCGCGCGTGATGCGTTCATGATCGTCCCATGAATCGCCAACGTGTGGAATGTCGATCGCAACATCGGTCAGCAGTCGCGCAAGGTCGTTGCCGGACTCGCCCTGATCGATACCGGTAGCGACGGCGGAATCGTCCATGCGGGCCTTCTTGTAGTCCCACGATGGCCGGCTCGCCTTACCGGCCGAAAGGCTCTGATAGTGCGCAAAGAGCGTTACCGTGTCGCGTTGTTCGGTCCCTGCATCGCGCGGATGCAGGCGCACAGCACCGGCCGGTGCTTCGGCAAGCCGCATCGGGTCATCGCAAAAGACGAGTGTGTGAATCGGTCGCTCGTCGGTGATGCTGCGCGCACCGCCAGCCGGGCCTGCCTTCGCAAACACCGTGATCCCTTCGCGACGCAGTAGCCGGCGAACAAATCGTGCATCCGATTCGTTGACCTGCCGCGTCAGTTCGCGCGCCGGGTAGCGTTCACGACGCAGACTGGACAGGTCGAATTCGAACGCCCGGGCCAGCGCCGCACTCCGTTGCCGCCATTCGTTCATCAGCGTCGTGAGAATGTCGATAACGTTACGCGAACGGAATATGCGAGAGTTCGTGCGGCGGTCCATCAGCGACAAAGCGTCGCAAACGTTTAATCGATAGACGGTCAATTCGCCGTCCGATTGGCCCACCTGCACATCGCGAACGATCGCGTTGATCGTCTGCAAGCCGCCCCGGTCGGTCGTGAGGCGCACCGACACTGGCAGACCGAGAAGCAGCTTGGGAGACAGGTTGTCGTGTGTCGAAACGCAGTTCAGATAGCCGTCGATACCGGTCAGCAATCCTTCGTGGATATCCGCGTGATGAAGCGCCAGTAGATGACCGACCGCGCTTTGCGCTTGCCCAAAATTGAGGGCGACGGGCCGCTGGTTCCAGTCAACCAGACCGGACGAAAAACTTCGAAGGGTTTCAGCTATCGACATACCCGCGCTCTCATCGTTCTTATTCGTGACTTGGTCTTTTAAGCGGGCGGTCACGGGGACCACGCCGCGAAACTCGGAATTTGGTCGCTAGCATACCAAAGTTACAGAATCATTCGGCAGCGGCATATTTTGAGATATGCATTTACTCGATTAAGTCGTCAGCCGTGGCAAGCGCGGCGTCGCGCCGATGACGTGGCCCACCGAAGCTGCGCGCGCACACCGCGCTGGGTGATCGATCGTCGTCATAGTTCACCCCTGCGAGCCTTCTCAAGATGGCGATCCAGCATCGATTTGATCCGTTCGGCGCCGGCGCGATCGATGACGTCGGTTTCGAACATGCCTTCGATCAACTGCAGACCGCATCTACCGCCGTTCCTACGTAAGCATCCATTTGTTCATCGGCATGCACTATCCCGTCGCCAGTCGCTCGAATCCGCTCATCCCCAAACTTAGCGCGCGACTCTTTTAGGCCTTTCAACGCTTCGCCGTGGGCTCATCTCCACTTTCATTGCTGCTCCTGTCATTTATCCATTCCCGTTGACATCCGGCCCCTTCCAGACCCTTGCCGCGTGACTTGCTGAAAAGGACCAACACCGCGACCGTTAATTTCGCGGCACCTTCTAAGGGATTTCCCGTCTACGGTAACGCCCGCCGGGCGCCGTCAAGACATTTATCCCGTCACGCCGTTATGGCGAGCTTCCACGATCGACCGACCACACACCATGCGCAACCTTTCCCTGAATCAGAAACTCGCCTCGATGATCGTCATCCTCTGGCTCGGCCTGCTCGTGATCGCCGGGCTCGGCGCATGGCAGACGCGCGCATCGATGATCACGGACCGCCGCGACCAGCTCGCGTCGCTGGTCGCGCAGGCCGCGAGCGTGACCGACCATTTCTACAAGCTGTCGCAGCAGAACGCGCTGCCGGAAGCCGAAGCGAAGCAGAAGGCGCTCGAGGCGATCGCCGCGATGCGCTACGGCGCCGACGGCTACATCTCGATCAACGACTCGAAGCCGGTGATCGTGATGCATCCGATCAAGTCCGAGCTCAACGGCAAGGACGTGTCGAATTTCACCGATCCGAACGGCAAGCACCTGTTCGTCGAGATCGTGAAGGCCGGCAACCTGGAAGGCGGCAAGGGCTTCGTCGAATATCTGTGGCCGAAGCCGGGCGCCGACAAGCCGCAGGACAAAACCAGCGCGGTGCAGCGCTTCGCGCCGTGGGACTGGTATCTCGTGACCGGCATGTACATGAACGACGTCCGCTCGGCGGTGCTCGAAAGCGTCGGCCGCTGGCTCGCGATGACGGCCGTGCTCGGCGGGATCGCGACCGCCGTGATGGTGCTGGTGCTGAAAAGCGTGCGCGCGAACCTCGGCGGCGAACTGGAAGTGGCGCTCGACGCCGCGCAGCGCATCGCGCAGGGCGACCTGACCGCGCGCGTGACCGTGAAGCAGGACGATCGCGGCAGCCTGCTGCATGCGCTGCACACGATGCAGGGCGGGTTGATCGACATGGTGTCGCGCGTGCGGATGGGCACCGAGAACATCAACGTCGGCGCGAGCGAGATCGCGTCCGGCAACACGGACCTGTCGCAGCGCACCGAGGAACAGGCAGCCGCGCTCGTACAGACCGCGTCGAGCATGGACCAGATGACCGCGAACGTGAAGCAGAACGCGGACAGCGCCGCGCAGGCCGCATCGCTCGCCGGCCAGGCCGCGCAGGTGGCAACGCGCGGCAGCGCGGTGGTCGACGACGTCGTGCGCACGATGAACGAGATCACCGACCGCTCGCACAAGATCGGCGACATCATCGGCGTGATCGACGGGATCGCGTTCCAGACCAACATCCTCGCGCTGAACGCGGCGGTCGAGGCTGCGCGTGCCGGCGAACAGGGCCGCGGCTTCGCGGTGGTCGCGGCCGAGGTGCGCTCGCTCGCGCAACGCTCGGCGACGGCGGCGAAGGAGATCAAGTCGCTGATCGTGTCGTCGAACGAGACCGTCGAGCAAGGTGCTGCGCTCGTCACGCACGCGGGCGAGACGATGGCCGAGATCGTGCAGTCGGTGCGGCGCGTGAACGAGATCCTCGACGAGATCAGCCATGCGTCGCGCGAACAGAGCGCCGGGATCGAGCAGGTCAATCGCGCGGTGGGCGAGATGGACCAGGTGACGCAGCAGAACGCGGCGCTCGTTGAACAAGCCGCGGCCGCCGCGCATTCGCTGCGCGATCAGGCCGAGGCGTTGCGGGATGCGGTGACGCGGTTCGCGTTGCCGGCCTGACGGCGGCTGCCCGGCGCACGCGTGCTCACGCGGCGCGACCGGGCCGTGACGCGGTCAGGCCCGTGCCGAGCCCCAACCCCGCCGCCCGCTGGATCAGCTCGACGTCGTTGCTCACGCCGAGCTTCTTCATCGCACTGATCTTCTGCGCGCTGACCGTCTGCTTGCCCTTGCTCAGACGCTGCGCGATCGTCTTGATCGGCACCCCTGACAGATACAGGCGAATGACCTCGATCTCGCGCGCCGACAGCTTCACGGGCGCCTCGCCGCGCTCGCCGAATGCGTCGACCGCGCGCCTGACGAGCGGCGACAGGTAACGCCCGCCGCTGTAGCTCGAATGAATGGCCGTGACGATATGGCCGACCTCGTCGAACTTGCTGACGATGCTCACGCCGCCGATCGCGAGGATCGACCCGAAGATCAGCGGATTCTCGTTCGCGACCAGCGCGACGATCCCGACGTTCGGACGCGTGCGCCGCAGCCAGTCGAACAGCGCAAGGCCGTCCATCTGCTCGTCTGCCCGGATCGCATAGTCGACCAGCACGAGATCGCAATCGACGCCGCCGAGCGACGCGACCAGTTCGGCCACGCTCCGGTACACCGCGACGATCTCGATCGCACAGCCGCTGCCCGCGACCTGCTCGATGCCGGCCAGCGTCAACGGCCAGTCGTACGCGAAAACGACGCGAACATTGAATTTCCTCATGCGCAGTTCCAGTTGGTTCATCGGCCGCGCGACACGGGACGCGCACGGCCGGTTTGGCGTTGAAAGGACATTCAGGCTATTTTTAGCCTGAACGTCGATTCTATGAAGCCGCGCGCAGGCGGGATATCGGACGGCATCGGGATCGGCCGCCGGGGACGTAATACGAGTTTGATATTTGCGCCGGTTCGAATGCCCGATACCGGGCGGCGGGTCGCCGCGGACATCGGTCGAATGGCCAGCGTGGCGGCCGATGCGGGCCAAGCGACCGGCCAGCAGGTAAAATCGACGCCTTTGCATCCCGCGCCGGGCCACCGGAGGCGCGCGACGCGCCGATGCCGGCCGCGCGCCACCGCCCGTTTGCCGGCTGCCCGTACCTCGCTTTCCCCATGACCGAATCCGACCTGCAACCCGACGACACCTCCATCCACGAAGACGGCCTCTGGCGCGACAACGGCTGGACGGCCCGCATCATCAAGAACGAAGACGACGACGGCTGGGCCGTCGAGATGATCAAGGACGGCGAGTCCGAGCCCGCGCTCGTCGGGCCGTGGACCATGGGCCGCGACAAGAAGAACCCGAAGCCGATGGACGCGAACGCGTTCCGCACGCTCGTGAAGACCGCGACCGAGGTGCTGATGCGGCACGAGCAGCAGCGGCGCGCGATGCTGCACAAGGAGGTGACGGTTCAGGGCGAGGACGACCAGGATGTGTCGGTGACGCTCGACATCGTGCCGGACGAATTCGAGCCGTACGCGCAGCTCAAGGCATTCGATCCGTATGGCGAGCTGCTGGCCGAAGCGAAAGTGTCGGCCGGGTTCAAGCTCAACAAGGCCAGCGCCGAGCGCTGGGTCGCATCGGGCTTCGAGCGGCCGGCCGCCTGATCGCGCGCGGCGCGCCGGGCCGCGCGCCAAGGCGCCGGCGCCCTGCCGTGCGCGCCGCAGCCGGCGCGCCGCCAGCTTGCGCCGCACGAGCTGTTCGAACTGCTGCGTCGCGACCGCCGGGTCGCGCGCGGCCAGCCCGAGCGCGTTGCGCACGAGCTGGATCGGCGTCAGCACGAGGCCCCACGGCACCCCCCACCAGCCGAACGCGGCCGAAGCCAGCAGCGCGACCGCCTGCTTCCTGCGGCCGCAACGCCGGCAGCACACATGGCGCCGCGTCGCCCAGCGCGTGACGAACAGCAGCGACACGACGCGATGCGACGCATGGACATCCACCGGCTGGTCGTCGCGCCCGCAGATCGGGCACGGCCCGTAACGCCAGTCGTGCACGTACTCCCAGACTTTCGCGTCGGGCACCCGTTCCGCCTCGACGACGATCGGATGCGCTTGCGCGCACGCCGGACGGCAATAGCGGCGGCCGTCGATCGACCGCCCGCCGACCAGGAACGTCCTGCCGCAGTGACTGCACTCTGCCACGGTAACCTCGGATAAGCGTGATGCGCCGCGTGCCGGACGCGCGCAGCAGGGCTGCACCGGCGGTCCGGACGGGCCGTTTCCTGTCTTAACGGCCGACATCGCGCGGTCTTGAGCGACGGTTTGCCGCAGCGCGTCAGCCGTGCAGCCCGTGCGAGGTCATCAGCCGGTACAGCGTCGCGCGCGAGATGCCCAGCTCGGCCGCCACGTCCGCATGCTGGTGGCGGTGGCGCATCAGCGTTTCCTCGATCGCGTGCCGCTCGGCCTGCCGGCGCGCTTCCGCGAGCGTCGGCGGCCGCCGCGACGTGTACGGGTGCAGTTCGAGATCCGCGGCCGAGATCATCGGGCCGTTCGTCATCACGACCGCGAACCGGATGCGGTTGATCAACTCGCGCACGTTGCCGGGCCATGGGTAGCTGTGGATCGCTTCGATCGCGCACGGCATGAAGCCGCGAATCCGGAGCGAACTGTCGCCGCGATAGCGCCGCAGCACGTGGTCGGCGAGCAGCATGATGTCGCGGCCGCGCACGCGCAGCGGCGGCTCGTCGATGCGCAGCACGCACAGACGGTAGTACAGGTCGGCACGGAACCGCCCCGCCTGCATCGCGGCCTCGAGATCGACGTGGGTCGCCGACACGATCCGCACGTCCACCGGAATCGACGCGTGCCCGCCGAGCCGCTCGATCGTGCCTTCCTGCAGGAAGCGCAGCAGGCTCGCCTGGCTCTCGAACGGCATGTCGCCGATTTCGTCGAGAAACAGCGTACCGCCGTGCGCAGCCTCGATCCGGCCGATCTTGCGCTGGTGCGCGCCCGTGAACGCGCCGCGCTCGTGGCCGAACAGCTCGGCCTGCAGCAGCGCCGGCGGAATGGCCGCGCAGTTCACGGCGACGAAGGGCGCGTCGGCGCGCAACGACTGCTGGTGGATCGCCGCCGCCGTCAGCTCCTTGCCGGTGCCAGATTCGCCGGCGACGAAGACGGTGGCGTCCGTGTTCGCGACCTTGCGGATCGTCGTGAACAGCCGGCGCATGGCGTCGCACGAGCCGATCATCGTGCCGCCGGGGGGCGCCGCATCGGCGTCCGGGCTGCCGTCCGCGAGCTTCAGCATCCCGTATGCATGGCCGACCAGATAGCCGATCGTCGTATAGGCGTTCGCATTGCGCACGTAGTCGAAGCAGCAGTGGCGAATCAGGCGCGCGATGGTGAGATCCCGCAGGCGCTCATGGTCGGCGAGCGCGACCCAGCCGACGCGCGGATCGCGCAGCAGCGTTTCGAACGACTTGACGTCGGGCGACGCGAAGCTGCCGAAATCGACGATGCCCGCATGCGGCCGGTTCACCCTGACGAGATTCAGTGCGTCCGCAACGGTTTTCGCGCGCCACACGTCCCAGCCGCGTGACGCGAGGCAGTCGACGAGCGCGGCATCGTGCTGCTGCGACAGGTAGACGAGTGGCCGCGGCGGTACGACATGGTTGCGCCGGACGGCAACGAACGGCGCCGGTCCCGCCTCGCGTTCGAGATCCTGCGGGCCCGACACCCTGATCTGGCAGCAATAGTTCACGATGGCCTCGTCGCTTGGATGGGTGGTCGAAACGGCCGTCGCCGGATCGCGCGGGGCGGGACATCGTGGTCCCGCGGCGCGGCGCCGGGCCGTCCTCGGATTGACGTTTCGTTATCGGCAGAACACGACGCGCTGCGTGTAGATCTGCGGCTCGACGACCGGCTTCGCGGAACGGTTGAGGTCGTCACGATAGGCGCGGTAGGTCTTGCCGTTTACCGTGACTTCCGTCGCAGGGGCCGTCTCGATCGAGCCGAGCCCGTTGCGCTGCCACCCGCTCACCCGCTCCGCCGCCGTCACGCTCGACTCGCCGGCGATCTTCTGCGTGATCGCGCTGCCGTCGCTCCATGGCTGCGTCTGCATGTCCTCGGCGTGCTGCATCGCGCCGACCGTCTTGCCGGTCGATGTCGGCCCCTTCTGCGCTTCGAACGGCGCGCCACGGCCGTACACCGGCGATTGCCACGACGGGGCGTGACCTTCCTCCGGCATCATGTAGATCATCTGCGGATCGCCGATCATCATCATCGGCGCGCATGCCGTGTTGTCGGCGCGACCGAGCGTCGACAGCGCCTGCTGAACGCTCACGGCGTTCGCGGCGGTCTGCTCGCCCAGGATCACGAAGACCGCCGGGTTCTGAAATACCGACTGCGCCGCGGCTTGTGCGCTGTACAACAACAGAGCGACCAAAAAGATCCTCATGATTGAGGCCTCCTTGCATCCTCGTCAGGCAAAAAGAGGTGTTGACCTCGGGGATGGGATCAACACCCGTCAAACAGGCAACGACCGTCGGGCATCGGGGTCGAACGTCTCCCGTGTGGCCGGTGTTCCGGTCACACGGGAAACCGACCCGCGTGCTTACGACGACGTGCTCGTCGAGATGACCGCCGGAGCCGGCACGACCGGTGCAGCCGGGGCCGCCTGCTGGTCGACCGAAGCCGGCGGCAATGCTTGCGCCGGATCGGACAACGCGGGCATGTCGGCGGGCTCGCGCTCGCGGTCGGGATCCTGGTGGATGATGCGACGGTGACGATCGAGAACATCGAGCGGCACCTGCATCTCGGCACGAACCTGCACGACGCGATCCTCGAAGGCGCGGGCGAGAT
>NZ_JAAGPC010000007.1:0-269 GCF_017104595.1 Burkholderia sp. Tr-20390
ACTACTATGTGTATCCTTCCATTACCATGCACCGTTCATACTGACATCTAACATGTCACTCATCTCATTCCACACCTTATCTACTTGTACGTTCGCTTCTGTAACATCTCACCAATTCCTCTGCACATCCTACTATCTTTGCTATATCTATTCTACTCATCATATCACTTCTATTCTATGTATTTTTTTTACTACACACTTTCATTTTTTTTTTTTTTTTTTTTTTTTTTTTTAATCACCCGCCCACCACCGATCTCTACCCCATGCCA